>NZ_DATJIY010000094.1:0-49019 GCF_035492835.1 Dinghuibacter sp. | reverse complement strand
AGCCGGCGAGCGCGCGTCTGACGCGTCGGGCGCGGCGCGCATCAGTCCCCGATGGGCGCGCCTGGCGGCATTTCCAGGGACGGATCCGGCGTGAACTTCGCCGGGTCCTTGTCGAATTCGGTGATTTCTTCGAGGGCAAAGTAAAACGCAGCCTTCTGCCGCGGTCCGGCCTCGCCCAGGTGGGCGTTTATCCAGACGTAAAGGTCGTGCGCCTCGAGCATCGCTTCGCCGCGCACGGATTCCGACGCCCTGCTGCTGACGGCCAGCCCCAGCAGGTGTTTGAGGACGAGGTTGTCCACCACGATTTGCAGTTCGCCGGCGTAGCCGGGCGCCAGCGGCGCTTTCCAGGTGCCGTTGAGGATCGTGTCCAGCATGGGCATTAGTCCGGGTTGGCGTTCGTCCCGCGCGTGGTATTCGATCAGCCGTGCTGCCCGGGCCTCGTCAAAAAGATAGGAAAGGGTATTGTCGGCGTCCGATTCCGCGGCGCCCAGGGGATCGAAGGTCGGGCCGGTATGTCCGCCAAAGGTTTCGATGGAAGACGGATAGCCCGATGGCCGGGGAGGGATGCTCTTTATCAGTTTTTCCGGCAGAGCCAGCTGGGCCGGACTAATCGTACCCATCAGCGCGGACAGCGCCTTCCACTGGTCTTCGGGGGTCACCATCTCGGTGGGGACCTGGCCGTCGTCCTTGACGGCATGGGTAAAATAAAGACCGCCGATATACTTGGAAACCGCCTCTACCTGGTAACGGTGCAGGAGATAGATTGGCACCAGTACTTCCTCCAGGGTGGCCATGGGCGCGCCCTGGGGAATCGCCTTCTCCGAGAAACGGTCGAGGAGCATGCGTCTCGCCTTCATCAGCTTGTCGAGCTGGGCGATGGGGTCGGGGCCGTCGTCCCATTGGTTCGAGAGTGGATGCGCGCCGCCGCCCACGTCGGGAATATAGCGGAAGCCTTCTTTTAACGTTTCGCGCATGATCTTGTCCAGGGACGCTTGTTCATCCGCGCCGGGCGCGAATTCCGAATACCCCCACGTGATCGCCCGTTTGTCCCAGGAGCCGATGCCCGTGGCGTATACGTCCGACAGGTCGATCGAGCCGTCCGTTTTGACCGTGAAACGCGGGAAGGGATAGTCCATGACCGACGCCCTGTCCTTGATGCTGGCGGCGAAGTTGTGGGTCAGCCCCAATGTATGGCCGATTTCGTGGGCGGACAGTTGGCGAATGCGCGCGAGCGCCATGCGTTGCATCTCACCCGACACCGGTTTGCCGTTTTCGTAGGGTTGCAGCAACCCCTCGGCTATCAGGAAGTCTTCCCGGTGCCGGTCGGAGCCCAGCGTCACGACGCCCTTGATGATCTCGCCGGTACGGGGGTCGATGTAAGAAGCGCCGTAGGAAAACGCCCGCGCGGGATAACCTGAACGGTCGACCCAGTTGACCATATTGTACCGGATGTCCATGGGGTCGGCGCCTTCGGGCAACACCTTTACCTGGAAGGCGTTTTTAAAGCCGGCCGCTTCAAAGGCCTGGTTCCACCAGGAACCGCCTTCGACCAGCGCTTGCCGGATCAGTGGCGGCGCACCCGGGTCGATGTAGTAGACGATCGGCTCCACGGGTTCGCTGACGGCCGCCTTAGGATCTTTTTTTTGCAGGCGGTGACGCTCGATAAAACGCTTGGTCAACGGTTCGCTCATGGCCGCGGAAAAGTCCTGGTATTCGAAATCGAAGAACCCGGAACGGGGATCGAAGGCGCGCGCGTGAAAATTGCTGTCCGGCAATTGTACAAAGGATTGGTGGAGGCGCACGGTGACCGCGCCGGGGTCGGGCGCGACGCCGCCCCTCCTGCCGCCTTCCCCGTTCCCGGTGAAGGTGACCCAGGCTTCGAATTCGGTATTCTTGGGGAAGTCCCTTGTGTTGTCGATGTTGATAGCGGAGCGCGTTTCGTCCAGGCGGTAGCCGCCGCCCGCGCGATTGTCACCGCCCCTTGCCGACGCGGCGCTGCCCGGGTTGCCCCGGCCGCTGCCGATCCGGCCGCCGATGTCCAGGGCGTCGCGGACTAGGAATGGCGTAAGGTCGATGAGCACCTTGTCGCCCTCCACCGCGGCCGGGCTGAAGCCCCACAACACGGACTGGGCAAAGGCGTCCGTCGCCGCCTTTTGCTCGTCGGCGCTGCCGCTGCCCCTATAGGCGTAGTAGTTGGGTTGTAGCAGGAGTATCTTCGCGCCCGCCTTTATAAATTTCGCGACCACGGCCGACGCTTGTCCCCGTTCGGGTCCGCCGTTCCCGATGCCTTCCGGCATCGAGCGGAAATACAGGAATTCCTCGTTGAAGCGGTCGAGCTGCAGGTAGACCTTCCCGGTTTTGTCGTCGTAATAGAAGGTGTAAAAACCTTCGAACTTTTTCAGGTTTTGGGTGATGGCGCCGAGTGTCGCGGCGGGGTGGGCCTCGCGGTTCTGGGCGCTGGCTATGGTAGTGCTCAGCACCGCCAGCAGGAATAGTTTTCTCATACGTATCCTGAATTAAAGCAAAATCGCGCGATTTGCCGCACCGTTTATCCAAAACCGCGCTTTAACACGACCCTAACGCTTGGGGCTTAAACGCCGGATTCCGCGCCGGGTCTTATATACAGTTCACTACTTAAAACAAATGTTATGAAAACGAAAATTACCCTTATGACCGCCATCGCCACTGTCCTTTTAGCCAGTGCCGCATTTTCCGCCAAGGCCCAGTTCGTACACGTCCGGGTTGGCCTCCCGGTTCCGCGGGTAATTATTCCGGCTCCCCGCGTGTTCATCCCGGCTCCCCGGGTCATCGTCCCCGCCCCGCCGGTCTGTGTAGCCCCCGCGCCGGTCTATGTGGCCCCCGCCCCCATCGTCGCCGTCGGTTACGGTCACCCCTACTATCGCGAACGGTATGCCGCTCCCGTCGTCATACATCGCGATCGCAACTATCGCAGGTGGTAAAATCAAATAACATAAAGCAGGCAAACGTGTAGAGTGAATAGGCCCCGGAGAGATCCGGGGCTTTGTGCGTTTATAAATTTACCTGGTAGGCGGTGCTTCTTCCACCCGCGTCGCCCAACAGGGAAAAAACGCCCTTCGCAAGAAGGTCTTGCATGTCCCGCGTAGCAGTGGCTTTTGACGTTTTGGTAAGCGATACGTATTTGCGCGCGTTCATGCCCCCCTGAAAGCCTTTGGGCCCTTCTTCGAGCATGCGGTGAACAACTGTCGACTGTCGTTCGTTGAGTTCCCCCTTAAAGCGGTCGAATAGTTTTGTTTTTTTCAACGTGAAAACGATTTGCTGCTCGGATTCCGTTTGGGCTTGCAGAACCGTTTTTACGAAGTAATTTATCCAGGCGGTGACCTCGTTGGATAAAGAAGCGTGTTCCAGCGCCAGGTAATAGGCGTTCTTATCGCTTTCGATGGCTTTTGACAAGCTCAATAAGACCGGCTGACCTAGTCCTTGGGACAAGGCGATCTCCGCGAGCGCGCGGCCTATGCGTCCGTTGCCGTCCTCGAAGGGATGTATGGATTCAAAATACAGGTGGGCGATGGCCGCCCTGACGGGTGATCTTTTGATTTCGTTTTTGCCGCCGGGTGCGGTTTCATTGTACCAGGCGATAAATCTTTCCATTTCTCGCGGAACGCGATGGGAGGGAGGGGCTTCGTAGTGCACCCGCCGCCGGTCGACGGCGCCGGAGACGATCTGCATCGGGTCTTCATGGGTCCTCCAGGCGCCGACGGTAATATCGTCGCGGCCCTGGAGCAACATGTGGTGCCAGGCATAAAGTTTTTCCGTGGTGAGCGTCTCCTTGAACGCCCTTCGGACATCGGTCATCAACTCGCTGACGCCAGCGGCTCTTTTATCGCCTACGGGCTCGGCTTTTTTATTTAAGCCGAGGTTGTTACGGATGGAAGATCGGACATCTTTCCGGTTTAGATATTCGCCCTCGATTTCGGAGGTCTTTATGGCCTCGGCGACCAGGGTATCGATTATGGCTTCCAGGCGGGCGTCTTCCGGCAGGGTTTGAAGGATACCGGATGCCCGGCCCGTTTTCTGGGCAAAAAGGAGCAGGTCGTCTTCGACATCGTCAAGGCGATAGGTGAAATGGGGCCAGTCCTTTTGTTGCCAGTTATAGGTCATGAGCCGAATAATTGGACTAATCGGCTCAAAAATAGGTAAAAAATGAGCCGATTAGGCGATTTATTCGGCTCATGGGCAAAAAAATAGGCCCCGGAGGTCTTCCGGGGCCACAAAATGTGTAGGCGGCGGGCCGCTATAAAAGAAGCGACGACGTCGCGATTAATAACGGTAGTAATCCGGCTTGTACGGCCCAACCTTGGGAATCCCGAGGTACTCGCTCTGCACGGTGGTGAGCTCGTCGAGCTCGACGCCGATCTTGGCCAGGTGGAGACGGGCGACCTTTTCGTCCAGGTGTTTGGGGAGGACGTAGACCTTGTTCTCATACTTCCCGTGGTTGTTCCAGAGCTCAAGCTGGGCGAGGGTCTGGTTCGTAAAGGAGTTGCTCATCACGAAGGAGGGGTGGCCGGTGGCGCAGCCGAGGTTGACGAGACGGCCTTCGGCCAGCAGGATAATGTCCTTGCCGTCGATGGTGTATTTGTCGACCTGGGGTTTGATCTCGACTTTGGTCGAGCCATAATTCTTGTTCAGCCAGGCGACGTCGATTTCGATGTCGAAGTGGCCGATGTTACAAACGATGGCCTTGTCCTTCATCGCGCGGAAATCCTTTTCGGTGATGATGTCGCGGCAACCGGTGGTGGTAACGATGATGTCGGCTTCCTTGACGGCGTTGGACATCTTCTTGACTTCGTAACCTTCCATGGCGGCCTGGAGGGCGCAGATGGGGTCGATTTCGGTGACGATGACACGGGCGCCGGCGCCGGCGAGCGATTCGGCGGAGCCTTTACCTACGTCCCCGAAACCGGCGACGACGGCGACCTTACCGGCGATCATGACGTCGGTGGCGCGGCGGATGGCGTCGACGCAGCTTTCGCGGCAGCCGTATTTGTTGTCGAACTTGGACTTGGTGACCGAGTCGTTGATGTTGATGGCGGGCATCGGGAGGGTACCCTTTTGCATGCGCTCATAGAGACGGTGTACGCCGGTGGTGGTTTCTTCACTCAGACCGCGGATGTTCTGGATCAGCTCCGGATAGACGTCGAACACCATGTTGGTGAGGTCGCCGCCGTCGTCGAGGATCATGTTCAGCGGCTTGTCGGTGGAACCGAAGAACAGCGTCTGTTCGATACACCAGTTGAATTCTTCTTCGGTCAGGCCCTTCCACGCAAAAACGGGGACGCCGGCGGCGGCGATGGCGGCTGCGGCGTGGTCCTGGGTGGAGAAGATATTGCAGGAGCTCCACCGTACTTCGGCGCCGAGGGCTACCAGGGTTTCGATGAGGACGGCGGTCTGGATGGTCATGTGGAGACAACCGGCGATCCGGGCGCCCTTCAGTGGTTTGGTGCTTCCATATTCGGCGCGCAGGGACATAAGACCGGGCATTTCGGCCTCGGCGAGCTCGATTTCTTTCCGGCCCCAGGCGGCGAGACCCATGTCTTTTACCTTGTAAGGCAGACTCAGGTCGATTGTAGCTTTTGTGTACGTGGTGGACATCTGAATTGTTTTATTACACGCAAAACTAAGTTTATAGAATAAAATAATGGCGACGTCTGGGAATTTTGGGAAAAAATAAGGTTTGAAGCGTATTTTGCAGTACAAACATCATAATTATGACGGAAAACCCGGGAGCCGCAGGCCAAAACGCTATGGCGCTCGACGCCAAGGACCTCCTGATCCTCCGGTTGCTTCAGCAGAACGCCCGGATGACCGTCCGGGAGATCGCGGCCCAGGTGCACCTGAGCACGACGCCGGTACACGAGCGGATCAAGCGGATGGAGGAAACGGGGGTGATCCGGCAATACGTGACGCTCGTCGACCATGCCAAGGTCAGGAAGGGATTGATGGTGATCTGCTACGTGTCGCTGAAACAGCACAACAAACAATCCGGCGCGGCCTTTATCCAGGCGATCACCGGGATGGAGGAGGTGGTCGAGTGCTACAATATCTCGGGGGAGTTCGACTTCATGCTCAAGGTCGCGGTCGAGAATATGGACGCGTATTATCAGTTCCACGTGCACAAGCTCAGTGAGATCGAGGATATCGGCCACCTGCAGAGCGTGTTTGTGATGGGCGTAATCAAACAAACGCACCAGCTGGTGTACTGAACGGAACGCGCGGTTAGTTGCCTTCGACCGGCAAATCCAGCTGCATCAGATAATCCCGCATGAAGTACCCCGCGCCGATCTCGACATCGATTTCGCGGAGTACGCGGAATCCCATGCGTTCGTAAAAATGTTTGGCTTTGTTGTCGCGCTTCACCTGCAGGAGGATGGCGTGGGCTTCCAGCGCGCTCGATAGCTCTATGACCCTCTCGAGGAGCGCTCGGCCCCAGCCGCGACCCTGTCCGGAGGGGAGGACATACAGCTTGTGGAGCTTGACGGTGCCGGGCGGATCGATCTCGCCGAAGTCGGCGAAACCCTGGGGGGCGCCGTCCTCTTCGAGGATCAGGAACCGGTGGCCTTCGCGCATTTGGGTGTCGAGCGCTTCGGGGCTATAAAAGAGATCGAGCATGTACGACAGCTGGTCGGGGCTGAGCAGGTCGCCATAGGTGGCTGGCCAGATGTCCTGCGCCAGTTGGCGGATAAGGCGGATGTCTTCGATGATGGCGTCGCGAATAGTGGTCATGGTCAGTTTGCCGCCGCGTGGGGTGCGGGCTGCTCAAAGGTATGTAAAATATGCGTGGCCGTTTGGATCTTGGCTTGCACGGTCTGCAACGCCTCTTCGAGCGCGGCCCTCATTTTGGAGGGGTCGTCCGATATAAAGGCGTCTTCGCGGGCCAGCACGAACTGGCGGATGGATTCCTGGAAGTCTTCGTTGGATGTAATGGCCATGTCGAGGATCCTGTTGCGTTCGGACACCGTTTTCTGCAGGACGAACATGAGGTATTCGACCTGTTGAAAGAGAACGCCGAGCTCGTCGTTGGTGTGTTTGGGCATCGGCTGGAGCTGCCAGGAAGCGATGTATGCGTGGATCGCCTTATTACCGGTCTGGATCGGTCGCATCATCCGGTTCAGGACCAGGAGGGTGACGCCGGCGGCGGCAAGGGTCAGCACCAGGATGCCAAACAGGATGCGTAAGGTGGATGGGATTCCGGGCACGGAATACAGGTAAACCAACATGCCGATCAGCGGGACATGGATACCGACAAACGCACACGCGAGCACTTTGAACGCAAACCGGTTGTTGGCCTTGTCGGCGGGGGGAGCTTTCAATTCCATAGCAGAGAAATTATTGTAAATTAACCCTATGAAGTTCGTAATATCCGCGGTTTTCTTCGTTTTAGCTCAATATAGCCATTTTCTTTTCGCACAGGATATATTCGGGGGCAACCCGGCTTCGACCCGTTGGCGCCAGTACAATACGGACACGGCCAGGGTCATTTATCCGGCCGGCATGGACAGCCAGGCCCTTCGCGCCGCCCAGATTGTACACTATCTGAATCGTTCGACGGGGCATTCCATCGGACCCCGCCTGAGAAAAATCGACATCGTGTTTCAGAAGGATGTTACGTATGAAAACGGGTTCGTGGCCCTGGGGCCGTTCCGTAGTGAATTCTATCTTAGCCCGCCCCAGGACGTGTTCAGCCTGGGAAGTCTTCCGCCTTACGAGAACCTGGCCATTCATGAATACCGTCACGTCCAGCAATATACCAATTTCGACCGGGGATTTTCAAAGGTTCTGTCTTATATTCTTGGCCAGCAAGGTCAGGATTTGGGGAATGCGCTCACGGTACCCAACTGGTTTTTTGAAGGTGACGCGGTTTTCCAGGAAACGCTGGTGAGCCGGGAGGGTAGGGGGCGGCTGCCGTCCTTTATGGATGACTTCACGGCGCTCTGGTCCCAGGGACGCCGGTATAGCTGGGAGGAGTGGCGCAACGGGTCTTACCGGGACCTCGTGCCCGACTGGTACCCCCTGGGATTCATGCTGGTTTCTTACGGTCGCGCGACCTTCGGCGAGGACGTCTGGAAAAACATCGCGGGGGACGCCGCCGCGGCCAGGGGCGGTTTTTATCCCTTTCAAAAAGCGGTCAGACGCTATACGGGCGAGTCCTTTGCGACCTTCCGCGACAAGGCGATGGAGACGTATAAAGAACGCCTGCTACAAGCGGACACCGTCGTCAGGGGACGGCTGCTCACCCCGTTGCCAAAGCACAATGTGGTGACCTACCAGCAATCTTTTCCGTTGGAAAACGGCGGTTTTATCGTCGCCAGAAGCAGCTATGCGCGGGTCCCTGCGTTTTATATATACAACGATAAGGGATGGCATAGAATAAGGACATGGGATGTCGCCCAGGACCCTTATTATTCGTACCGTAATGGAAAGATCGTATATGCGGCTTACCAGGCCGACCTGCGGTGGGGGCTCAGGGAATTCAACGACCTGCGCATCCTCGACCTGCGCACCGGCGTGCAACACACGCTGACGCGCGGAACGAAATATTTTTCGCCCGACATCAGCCCGGATGGCGGTAAAGTCGTGGCGGTGGACGTACCGGCCGACAAAACGGCGACCCTGCGCGTATTGAACGCGTCGGACGGGAGGGTGCTCGATACGCTGCCCAACCCCGAGGGCTATTTCTATGTGATGCCGCGCTGGTTCCCCGACGGACGGCGTCTTGTCGCGGGCGTCCGTGACAGGGCGGGGCGGATGTCGCTCATGGTGGCGGATATGGAGACGCACGCGCGGAAGACCGTGCTGCCGTTTTCCTTTCACGTACTGGCATACCCTTTTGTATCGGGCGATACCATTTTTTTTTCTGCCCGGCAAGGGTCCGGCGAACAGTTGATGGCCTACGCGGCGGAAACGTTGTACCGGCTAACGGAGGGGGCCAGGGCCTATTATATGCCCGCGGTACGAAACGGACAAATCACCTGGACGACGCCCACCGCCGATGGCATGGCGCTCTATACGGCGCCGGTAGCAAGCTTTGCCTGGACGTCCGAGAGCGGAGATGATTTTGCAAAAGATGCGACAACGCCGGTGCTGGCGGACGGCTTTACGCGTGACGGTGCGCTGGACGCGCTCACACGCCTGGATACGACGGCGGGATACGCTTCCAGCGTCTACCACAAAGCCTCGCACCTGTTCAACTTTCACAGCTTCCGCCCCTATTACAGCAACCCCGACTGGTCGTTTACGGTCTACGGCCAGAATATCCTGAACACCTTCCAATCGCAGGTGTCGTATGACTATAACCAAAACGAAGCCAGCAGCAACATCAGCGCCGGCGCCACCTATGGCGGCTGGTATCCCTGGATCAGCGGCTCGGTGGGGTATACGGCGCATCGCACGGGTGTGACGCGCAACGGCGTTATCGTACACTGGGATGAGACCCAGGCGGCCCTTGGGACGAGCGTGCCCTTTGACCTGTCGCACGGGCGGCTTTACCAATCGCTGACGCCCTCCGTCTCGTTCCATATCGACCAGTTGTCGGTCCCGTCGGACGCGCGCAAATATTTTGGGAGCACCCACGTGGATTTCCTCCAATACGGGCTCACCTGGTCATCGCAGGTGCAACAGGCGACGCAGCAGATATTCCCGCATTGGGCCCACGTTGTCAGCGCCACCTACCAGCGGACGACCCTGGACGACCCCCGCGCCTGGCAGTTGCTGCTGGCCGGTTCGGTATACCTGCCGGGTTTTGCGGCCAGCCATAGCCTGGTGCTGAACGGCGCCTATCAGCGGAGGGATACGCTGGGGAACTATACCTACACCAACGACTTCCCGATCTCCCGGGGGTATCCCGGGATCAATTTCCCGGAGATGTACAAATGGGGAGTGAACTATCATTTTCCCATCGCCTATCCCGACGCGGGCTTTGGCGGGATCGTCTACCTGTTGCGGCTCAGGGCCAACGCGCTCTACGACCAGACGTACCTGAACGGGCTCGTGCCCAACAGCCAGTATCACCTGCGCACCGCGGGCGTGGAGGTATACTTCGATACGCAGTGGTGGAACCAGCTGCCGGTAAGCATCGGCATCGGGTACTACCGGTTGTTGGATAACGGCCTCGTCGGTGTGGGACCGAACCAGTTCCAGTTGCTGCTGCCGATCCTCTTTTGAACCCTCTATTGGATAGTCAGCTCGAGGTTCGGCGCCAGCATCTTCGCGCCCTTGGCGTCCTTGACGACGACGCCATCCACGGTAAAAGCTTCGCCGGGTTGGAGCTCGAAGGAAATGATCCTGCTCCACGTCGAGTCGACGAGGTTGGTGTTGAAATAATCCCGGGTAAACAGCTGGCTGTTGCGCACGATGTTCCCGGAGGAATCCTGGAAGGCGCTGTTTTGGCGGTAGCTGAAGCGGAAGCGCGTGATGGTATACTCCGTTCCTTTGTCGTCGGTGACCTTGAGGGGTGTCAGCAAGACGGCCCTTGCAGTGGTGGTGTCGAGGGCGCCCGCGCCATGACCGTTCCAGGTCGTGTGCAGGTGGATGGGCGCCGGCCGTGTCGCGGCCAGGAGGAGGAGGGGTATCAGGTACAAGAGTCGCTTCATAGAAAGGGCCTCTATTCCAGGGCTTGTAGGTTTTCTTCGAGTGTTTTGATCTTAGCCAGGGCGTCCGCCTGCTTCTTCCGCTCCAGCTCGACGACATCGGGCCGGGCGTTGGAAACGAAGAAACGGTTGCCGAGCTTTTTTTCTACCGAATCCAGGAAGCGGCGCTGGTAGTCCAGGTCCTTTTGCAGCTGCTCGCGTTGCAGACCGGTGTCCAGCGTATGCGGGGCCTTCAGGGAGAAGACGGTTGTGCCGACGACTACCGATACGGCCCCTGCTTCGGGTTCGATATTGAGATAAACGTATTCACTCCCCGTTTGTTTTTGCAGGAGGGGTAAAATTTCGTCGAGATGCGCCGACCCCTGTACCCACAACCGGATGAGGTCCTTGGGTTTTACCTGTTGCTTGTTGCGCGCGTCGCGGATCGCCGATATGGCATTCTTGAGGAAGGCGCCCTGTCCCAGGATGGCCGGGTCGGTACTTTGGACCGGCGCCCATTGCAGGATACACAGGTCGTCTCCCTCCCCGCGGGGGTGCAGGAGGTGGTATATCTCTTCGGTCAGGAAGGGCATGAAGGGGTGCAGCAATTCCATCAACCGCTCAAAGAAATGGACCGTCGTCTGGTAGACGGAGCTGGAGATCGGCTGCTCATAACCGGGCTTGACCCATTCCAGGTACCAGCTGCAGAAATCATCCCAAATCAGGGAATACAGCGTCTTCAGGGCTTCGCTCAGCCGGAAATCGGCAAACTGCGATTCTAGCTCCGAGCGGACCTCGCGGAGCCGCTGGTCAAACCAACGGACGGCAAAGGGTTCCTCGGCGGAGGACCCGGTTTGACGCGCCTCCCAGCCCTTGACGAGCTTGAGGGCGTTCCAGATCTTGTTGTTGAAGAACCGGCCCTGTTCGAGTGATGCTTCGTCGAACAACAGGTCATTCCCCGCGGGGGCGGCGATCATGATTCCGAAACGGACGGAGTCCGCGCCATAACGATCGATGAGGTCCAGCAGGTCGGGCGAGTTGCCCAGGCTTTTGCTCATCTTGCGGCCCTGTTTGTCCCGGACCATGCCCGTGAAGTAAACGTCGTTGAAGGGCTTTTGGTGTTCGTATTCCATCCCCGCCATGATCATGCGCGCCACCCAGAAGAAGATGATGTCCTGGCCGGTGACGAGCACGGAAGTGGGGTAGTAGTATTTTATGTCGGCGTTTCCGGGCTGGGTAATGCCGTTGAACACCTCGATGGGCCAGAGCCAGCTGGAGAACCAGGTGTCCAGGACGTCGGGGTCCTGGCGGAGCCCGGTGACCGGCAGGCCCAGCCTGGCGGCGGCTTCTTCCGCGGTGGCGGCCACTGCGAACGTGCCGTCGGGTGCATAGAATGCCGGGATCTGCTGACCCCACCACAACTGGCGGCTGATACACCAGTCCTTGACGTTCTCGAGCCAGTACCGGTAGGTTGCGAGGAACCGGTCTCCGGGGTGTATTTTGATGTCTCCTGAGTCGACGGCAGTCAGCGCCGGCCCCGCGAGCTCCTGCATCTTCAGGAACCACTGCGTCGAAATCCGCGGCTCGACGACGGTGTCGGGGTTGCGTTGGCTGTAGCCCAGGCGGGTGGCGTAGGTTTCTTCACCAACCAGCAGGCCCTGTTTGCGCAGCTCCTCCACGACCATCTTGCGCGCCTTGAAACGGTCCACACCGACGGCGAAACCGGCGGCGGCGCTAAGGGTGCCGTCGTCGTTAAGGGTGTCCACGATGGGCAGGTTGTGCTTCAACCCCAGGTTATAGTCGTTGATATCGTGGGCGGGGGTCACCTTGAGCGCACCCGTTCCAAAGGCCGGGTCTACGTATTCGTCGAAGATGATGGGCACGGACCGGTTGACCAGCGGCACCGAGGCCGTGAAACCTTTCAGGTGCGCATAGCGTTCATCCGAAGGGTTGACACAGATGGCCGTATCCCCCATGATGGTTTCGGGCCGCTGTGTGGCGATGGTAATGTATTCTCCGGTGGCGGCTCCTGCGGGATCGTATAATGGATACCGTACGTGGTACAGCGTCCCCTGGAGCTCTTTATACTCCACTTCTTCATCGCTCAGCGCGGTTTTGGCCTTGGGGTCCCAGTTGATCATGCGGGCGCCCCGGTATATGAGGCCTTTATCGTACAGGTCGATAAAAACCTTGATGACGGCCTTGTAGTAATGGTCGTCCATCGTAAAGGTCACCCTGTCCCAGTCGACGGAACAGCCCAATTTACGTATCTGGCTATAGATGATGCCGCCATATTTATCCTTCCACTCGAAGGCGTAATTCAGGAACTCCTCCCGCGTGAGCGAAGCCTTGTCGATGCCCTGTTCCTTAAGCATGTTCACCACCCGCGCCTCCGTGGCGATGGACGCGTGGTCGCTGCCGGGGACCCAGCAGGCGTTGTACCCATTCATGCGGGCCTTGCGGACCAGGATGTCCTGGACGGTTTCGTTCAGCGTATGGCCCATGTGGAGCACCCCGGTTACGTTCGGCGGGGGAATGACGACCGTAAAGGCCGGCCGGCCGTCCGGCTGGCTGATGAAATACTTTTTGTCGATCCAGTGCTGGTACCACTTGTCTTCAACCTGAGATGGGGTATAATTCTTGCTTAATTCCATGGGACTGCAAAAATACTGTATTTTTCCCCTCAAATCACCCTGAAATGCACCCTAAAAGGCTACTGAAATTGTTCCTGGTACTTACCCTGTTGATCGGCGGCGCGGCCAGCGCGCAACACAAATCCGGCATCCCCCTTTCCCAGCGTATCCTCGAACAGATCAGCCAGAACGACTCGACCTTACAGGTGTCGGCGGCATCCGACACCGTCGTGCCTTACCTGATCAACAAACGCGAAAGACTGTCGGAACAGATCGGCAAGATCGGCCGGTTCTACCGGCATGGATTGGATACGCAGGATATTTCCGCGGGGCTGCCCCGGATCGAACGGGGTCTGGGGATCGTCAAGCAGTTCGTGACCGACCGCGACCGGCGGATGAACATCCGTAGCCTCAACAACACCCTGGTGCTGGTGGAGGAATCGGTTGAGACCTTGAAGGGATGGCAGCAGACCCTGCAGGATTATTCCTCGGAGATGAGCGACATCACCGAGTCGGTCCAGCGGATCGTCTACGACTCGACGGTCCGTACCCTACCATCGGATACGGCTTTGTATCGTCTGGCGGTTCTCGAGCTCAGGGACATCGACGCCAAATACCGTTCCGTGGATACGCTCGAGCGGGGCGGACTGATCCGGCTCGGGTTGCTCCAAAGCCGGGTGGAAGCCGCCTATCTCTCGGGCACCAACCTGGTCGACGAGATCAACTACCGCATGAAGCGCGTCAAGCGCCAGCTGTGGGACCAGGAGGAGGCCACCCTGTGGCAGGCGCGCCGTTCCCAATATGCCGGTAACCTCTGGCAGGACATAACCGAGTCGCTTACCCGCGGAATGCGCGTGGTCAGCATCTATATGGCGAGCACCTGGGACACCCGCAGCGTTACCCTGGTGGCGCTCGTGCTCCTCACCGTCTGGTGCTGGATCAACCTCCGGCGTATCCGCAAACGCCCCGACCCGCAGCAATCGCTTGCCCCGGTGCACTTCCTGACGAATAACGTATTTATCGGCTGTCTGGTGCTGGTGGTGACCTTTGGCGCCTTCCTGGAAAGCAACATACCGATGTCCTATCTCCACCTGACGGGGTTGATACACGTCTTTTGTATCAGCTGGCTGCTGTATCCCTACCTGACCCGGGACGGCCGGCAGATGGGTCTTTGGATGCTGATCCTATGGCTGGGGTATTCCCTCGACGACTCCCTGGGAGAAACGACCTATGGGGAACGCTGGTTGCTCCTGGCCGGGGCGGTCGCGACCATCCTGCTTTGCCTGAGGTTGCTGGCGCGGCGCCGTGAGCTGGTGAAGGGGATTGGTTTTCCCAACGTGCTCCGGCCGCTGGTATCGCTCATGTTGCTCATGGCGGTGCTCTCGCTCTATTTCGACATCACGGGGCGCATCACCCTCTCCAAGCTGATGGGGCTGACGGGCACGCACAGCTTCGTCTATGCGATCACGTTGTGGGTTGCCTCGACCGTGGTCCTTGAAATGGTCTACCTCCAGTCGGAGGCATCCAAGGATACCCGTTTCTCGGCCTTCCTCAACTTCGCCGAGCTCCAGCAGCGCTTCCAGTATTTCCTCCGGTTGTTGTCGGGGTTGTTCTGGTTCAGCATACTGTTCCGCAACCTGAGCGTGTTCGAGCCGGTCTACAATTTCGCCACGGTGCTCATCACCAAGGAACGGACGCTCGGCAGCATCACGTTCTCGTTCGGGAGCGTATTCGTCTTCCTGTTGATCATCTGGGTGTCCAGCATCCTCGCGCAGTTCATCACTTTCCTGTTCGGACAGAACCCCGACGCGCCCAGCAGGGGCGGCCGCCGGCGCAACATCGGCGCGATCGCACTGATGGCCCGGCTGGGCATCCTGACCATCGGTTTCCTGATCGCGGTGGGCGCGGCGGGCATCCCCCTGGAAAAGATATCCTTTATCATCGGCGCCCTGGGTGTCGGTATCGGGTTCGGGATGCAGACCATCGTCAATAACCTGGTGTCGGGGATCATCCTGACCTTCGAGCGCCCGATCCAGGTCGGTGACCAGATCGACGTGGCGGGGAAATCCGGGGTCGTCAAGGAGATAGGCATCCGCGCCAGTAAAATATCCAACTTCGAGGGGGCCGACATCATCATCCCGAACGGGGACCTGCTCAGCCAGACCCTGACCAACTGGACCCTGCACAACCGTAACCGGCGCACGGCCATGACCATACGCACGGACCGGGAGGCGGACCTGAACAAGGTCACCGACCTGATCCGGAGGGTACTGTCCTTGCATAAGGACATCATGACCAACCCCGGCCCCTCCGTCCAGATCACGAATTTCGGCGGGAACTGGGTGGAGTACCAGATCCAGTTCTGGGTCGAGGACCTCGGGAACGCCGGGGGGCTGACGCATTCGCTGATCACCGAGCTCAATGAGGCCTTCGACCGCGCGGGAGTGAACCTGGCCAACCCGGGACAGGATATCTACATCCGGAGCACACCCGGGGAAAGTCAAAGCACACCTGCGGGAAGTCAAAGCACCCCTGGGGAAAACAAAAGCCCGGCCGGGGAAGCCAAATTGTGATACCTTTGTGCAGCAATATGCTCTACGCGGTCGTAGATATCGAAACCACCGGTAGCCATGCCAGCGAGCATGGCATAACCGAAATCGGCATCGTCGTCACCGACGGCCGTCAGGTGGTCGAGGTCTACGAAACATTGGTGAACCCCGAGCAGCCCATCCCCCCTTTTATACAGGTACTCACCGGGATCAACAACGAGATGGTGGCCGTGGCGCCCCGTTTCGAGGAAGTCGCCCCCCGCGTCTTCGAGCTGTTGCAGGACAAGGTTTTCGTGGCGCACAACGTCAACTTCGACTACTCCTTTGTACAGCATCACCTCCGGCACGCGGGCTACGGGCTCAACACCCGGAAGCTTTGTACAGTCCGGCTGTCCCGGAAGGTATTCCCGGGTCTGGCGGGGTATAGCCTGGGCAAGCTCACGCGGCAGCTGGGGGTCTCCATGGAGCGTCACCACCGGGCGGGAGCGGACGCCAAGGCCACGGCCGAGGTGCTCCACCGTATACTTGGCGAGGACCGGGACGGACACGTGGACTCGATGCTCAAGAGCAAGTACCACCAGCAGCAGCTGCCCCCGAACCTGTCCGAGGCCCTTGTCCAGAACCTGCCCACCAGCCCGGGCGTCTATTATTTCCACGACATTCACGGAAAGGTGGTCTACGTCGGCAAGGCCAACAACCTCAAAAAGCGCGTGCTGGGCCACTTCACCGGGAACGACGCGGGTATGAAGCGCCAGTCTTTCCTCAACCACATACACGAGGTGACCTACCAGGTCTGCGGGTCCGAGCTGATGGCCTTTATCCTGGAGCACTCCGAAATACGCCGCCTCTGGCCGTTGTTCAACTACGCCCACAAACACCCTGTCGAGGCCTTCAGCTTGTATGTTTTCGAAGACGTCAAGGGGTATTTGCGGCTGGCCATCGAGGGCAAAAAAAAACACCTCGAGCCCGTCTATACCTTCAACCTGCTCGTCGAGGGGCAGAATATGCTGCGCAAGCTGATCCAGCAGTTCGACCTGTGCCCGAAGATGTGCTTTATGGACCGGACGCAGGGCGCTTCCCTCCCTGAAGAACGGGGCGAGACCATGGTCGCTTATAACCAACGTGTCATGGAAGCCGTGGCCTTTCTCCGTAAAAACCTCCCCACCTTTGCGATCGTGGAACGGTCCGAGGCTTCCCCCGACGCAGCCTGTATCCTTATGGAAAGCGGGCGGTTTTATGGGATGGGATACCTGCCCCAGGGTACGCCCGTGCCGCAGGTGGAGGAGTTGAAAAATATGCTGACGCCGTACCCCGATCACGATTATATCCGGGGGTTGATATATAGGTATATACAACGTTGGCCCGGGAAAAAAGTGGAATTGACCGTCGCGTAATTTTTTTTCTTTCAGGGGCGATTTTTACTTTCGCGGCATGTTACAGTTTGCCAAAGACGTAGCCGCCCGGCTGCAACTTCGCGTACCACAGGTAGAAGCTACGCTTACGCTTTTCGAGGAAGGCGCTACCATACCTTTTATCGCCCGTTACCGGAAGGACAGGACCGGCGCGCTGGATGAAGTCCAGATCCAGCAGGTCCAGGACACGGCCAAGTTCCTCCAGGAGTTTTCGGAGCGCAAGGCGTTTATCGAAAAGACCATCACCGAACAGGGCAAAATGACCGACGCCGTCCAGGGTAAGCTCGACGGCAGCGCTACCCTGGCGGAGCTCGAGGATATATACCTCCCCTACAAGCCCAAACGCAAGACGCGCGCCCAGACCGCCCGGGAAAACGGCCTGGAGCCCCTGGCCCTGCAGCTGCTGGAGCAAAAGCATATGGATGTGGACGGGACCGCGGCCGGGTTTATCAACGAGAAGGTAGCCTCCGCGGAGGACGCCCTCCAAGGCGCCCGTGACATCATCGCCGAGCAGATCAACGAAGACGCGGTGGTGCGCGGGAAAATGCGTAAGCTGTTCGAGCAGAAGGCGACGCTGCAGAGCAAGGTCGTGCCCGAAAAAGAACAGGAGGCGATCAAATACAAGGACTATTTCGACTATTCCGAGCCCGTCTCGACGGTGCCCAGCCACCGCATCCTGGCGGTGCTGCGGGGTTTCCTGGAAGGTTTTCTCCGAGTGGCCATAGGGCCTGAAGAGGAAGCCGCGCTCGTGCAGATAGAAGAACAATATGTAAAGGGTTCGGGGCCCGCTTCGGAACAGGTCCGCAAAGCGGTGAAGGAATCCTACCGGCGCCTGTTGCAACCCAGCCTCGAAACCGAGCTGCGCACGCTGCTCAAAACCAAGGGAGACGAGGACGCCATCGCGGTGTTCGCGGAGAACCTGCGCCAGCTCTTGCTGGGCTCCCCGTTGGGGAGTAAAAGGATACTGGCCATCGACCCCGGCTACCGTACCGGCTGTAAGGTGGTTTGCCTGGACGAAAAGGGCGACCTCCTGGAGAACGACCTGATCTTTGTACACGAGCCGAACCGCGCGGCGGCCTCCGAGGCCAAGGTCCGGCAGCTGGTCAACCGGCACCAGATCGAAGCCTTCGCCATCGGCGACGGCACCGCCGGCCGGGAAACCGAACACTTTATCAAACGAATGGAGCTCGGTCTGCCCGTCTTCCTGGTGAACGAAGACGGCGCCTCGGTCTATAGCGCTTCCGAAACCGCCCGCCAGGAGTTCCCGGAACAGGACGTCACCGTCCGGGGCGCTGTGAGCATCGGCCGCCGGTTGATGGACCCCCTGGCGGAGCTGGTCAAGATAGACCCGAAGAGTATCGGTGTCGGCCAATACCAGCACGACGTCAACCAGGCGCGTCTGAAAGAACGCCTCGACCAGACCGTCGTGTCCTGTGTAAACCAGGTGGGCGTGAACCTGAACACCGCGTCCAAGCACCTGCTCAGCTACGTGAGCGGTATCGGCCCATCCCTGGCAGATGGCATCGTTCGCTATCGAAGTGAGGTGGGTAAGTTCGGCACACGTAAGGAATTACTGAAGGTACCCCGTCTGGGTGAAAAGGCTTTTGAGCAATGTGCTGGTTTTTTGCGCGTGGCCGAAAGCGAGCACCCCCTGGACAAAAGTGCCGTCCACCCGGAGGCCTACGGGCTCGTAGAGCAGATGGCGTCCGACCTGGGGACGAATGTGGCGTCGCTCGTGGGGAATGAATCCCTGATCGGCAAGATACCGGTGAAGAATTATGTGTCCACGTCTTTTGGGGAACACACGGTCCGTGATATCCTCGGGGAGCTCAAAAAGCCGGGTCGCGACCCGCGGAGCGAGGCCACGCAGTTCGAGTTCGCCTCGATCTACTCCATCGAGGAGGTGCAACCGGGTATGATCCTGCCGGGGATCGTCACGAACCTTACGCGGTTTGGCGCCTTTGTGGACATCGGCGTGAAGCAGGACGGGCTGGTGCACGTCTCCGAGGTCTCGCATAAGTATGTGGAGGATCCCTCGTCGGTGCTGAAGCTGAATCAGCAGGTCCAGGTAAAGGTGCTCGAGGTCGATACCGTGCGGAAGCGGATTTCGCTGTCCATCAAGCAGGCGGACCCGGAGGGGGCCGCCGCAGCGAAAAAGGAGCGCCGCGGGGGCGATCACCGTACTCCCCGTCCCGAAAAACACAGTCATCGGGGGCCCGAACAGGGCGCCAGGAAGCCCGAAGCCCCCAGGAAGCACGAAGCCCCCAAGAAGCCCGAGACCTCCATGGAGGACGCGCTGGCGCAGCTCAAAAAGAAATTCGGAAAGTAGGTGGCGGCCCCGCCGTGCGCGGGAGCCCCTATAGCAGCTCGCCCAACTGGCGTACAAACCCGGCGCGGGGAATCATCCTCGCCCCAAGGCTTTCCAGGTACGCCGTATACACCTGGCAATCGACCAGCGAAACGCCCTCGGCTTCGAGACGCGCAACGTAGGAGATAAACGCGTATTTGGACGCGTTGCTGACCCGGCTGAACATGCTTTCCCCAAAAAATACGCGGCCCAGACGGATGCCATACAACCCGCCGGCGAGGACGCCGTCCTGCCAGGCTTCGGCGCTGTGGGCATAACCCTGGTGATGGAGACGGGTAAAAGCCCTTTCGACCTCGTCGGTGATCCAGGTGCCGTCCTGACCGGGCCGGGCTGTCTCTTTACAGCCGCGGATGACGGCGGGGAAGTCCCGGTCGACGGTAAAGGTGAAAGCCCCGCGTTTGAGGAGCACCTTCATGCTTTTGGAGACCTTCAATTCCGACGGATAGAGGACGAAGCGCGGGTCGGGACACCACCAGAGCGGGGTATTGCCTTCGTACCAGGGGAAGATGCCCTTGCGGTAGGCGGTCAGCAGGCGCTCGGTGGACAAATCCCCGCCCAGGGCCAGCAGCCCGTCGGGCTCCGCCTGTTCGACGGGTGGGAAGGAAAGCGTATGATCGAGCGCGAACAACATCAATGGGGGACGGACGCTTCGATGGTGGCGCCTATGCCCCGGTCGGTGATGGCCGTACACATGGGCTCGAGGTCTTCGTAAGAGCCGTTCTTAACGGCGTATTTGCCTTGGTAATGGATCAGCATGGCGCATTGTTCCGCCTGCTCCTGGCTGTGTCCGCAGACTTCGATGAGGGTTTCTATCACCCATTCGAAGGTATTCACCTCGTCGTTCCAGACGATGAGGCTCCAGGGGTGCTCTTCCATAACGTCCGTGTCTCTCTCTTCCAATTCCCAGGGGCGGCTTGCGGGCATAACTGTACTTCTTGCTGCAAATTTACAACAATCCCCTCGTAGTTGATGCGGCCAATTGGCTTAAATTACGGCGTATGACGAACCTGAGCCTGTTGGATATTAGCCTGAAGTTACCGTTGAAGGACCCCGTGCCCATCTTTTCCCTCGTATTGTTTATCGTCCTGCTGGCGCCGATCGTCCTGAGGAAGTTCCGTATCCCCAGCATCATCGGTTTGATCCTGGCGGGCGTAGCCATCGGGGACCATGGGTTCGACCTGATCGAGAAGGGCTCGATCGACCTGTTCGGCCGGGCGGGTTTGCTCTACATCATGTTCCTGGCCGGGTTGGAGCTGGACATGAACGAATTCAGGGAAAACCGGAACCGAAGCGCCTTGTTCGGTATACTGACGTTCTGTATACCTTTCGGACTGGGGCTGCTGGTTTGCCACTACATACTGCACTTCAATTTTGTCGGCAGCCTGCTGGTTTCCAGCATGTTTTCCACGCATACGCTGGTGGCCTATCCGATCGCCAGCCGGTTGGGCATCACCAAGAACGAAGCGGTGACCATCACGGTGGGGGGCACCATCATCACCGATTCGGCGGTGCTGCTGATCCTGGCGGTCATTACCGGTTATGGCAAGGGGCAGCTCGGACAAGGCTTCTGGATACAGCTCGGGGTATCGATCGCCATCTTCACGGCCGTCGTGCTGTGGGGGTTCCCCTGGCTCGGCCGCTGGTTTTTCAAAAAGATAAAGGACGACAAGGTCACGCACTTCATCTTCGTCTTTGCCATGGTCTTCCTGGCGGCGTTCCTCGCGGAAATGGCGGGGGTCGACGCCATCATCGGGGCCTTCCTGGCGGGTCTGGCGCTCAACCGGCTGATCCCTACGACATCGCCCTTGATGAACCGGATCGAATTCGTTGGCAACGCGATCTTTATCCCCTTCTTCCTGATCAGCGTGGGAATGCTGGTGGACCTGCACATCCTGCTGAAGGGCCCGACCGCGCTGATGATCGCGGGGATACTCACGGCCGTGGCCCTGTGCGGGAAGTGGATCGCGGCCTGGCTGACCCAACACTTTTTCCGGTACACCGCCACCCAGCGGAACGTCATCTTCGGGCTTAGCGGCGCGCACGCCGCCGCCACCATAGCGGTGATCCTGATCGGGTATAATATGAAGATCGTCGATGAGAACGTCCTCAACGGAACGGTCATCCTGATCCTGATCACGTGCATGGTCGCTTCCTTCGTGGAATCCAACGCCGGCACGCGCCTGGCGGTCGCGGAGGCGGAGGCCAAGCCCGACCTGAGCACCGGTCCCGAGAAAATCCTGCTTCCCGTGCTGTCCCCGGCCAGGGCGGAGGAGCTCCTGGACTTCGCGGTGATGATCAAGGAAAACAGCCTGGACACACCCATCGTTTCGCTGGTTGTCGTAAAGGACGACGATGAAGCCCGGGAAAAGATCATCCTCTCCAATCGCGTCCAGGAAGAAACAGTCGCCCGGGCGTCGGCCACCGAAAACGAGGTCCAGACGATTACCCGTATCGACCTGAACGTCGTGGACGGCATCGCGCGCACCGTAAAGGAGCTGGGCATCACGGACGTAGTGCTGGATTGGGAAGAAAAGGCTTCGACGACGGAACGGCTCTTTGGAACGCTCTTCGGGACGACCCAGGAGAACATCCTGAGCAGCGTCCGGGAAACGATCTATTCCTGTCTTTTCCACGCCCCCCTCAACACCACCGGTAAAGTGTACGTGCTGGCAGGACGGAACGCGGAATACGAGGTGGGCTTTTCGCACTGGATGCACAAGGTGCTACGGCTGTGTAAGGAAACGGGCGCGCGCCTGGTGCTGTGCTGCCCCAAGCGGACGTACCTGGCCTGCGAGGCGTTCATCGAGGGCGCCCAGGTCGCGCTGGACTACGACCAGATGCTGGTGGAGGACCCGGATGACCTGGTGCATACCCTGGAGGGGCGGGTCTCGGGGATCGATCTGCTGGTGCTGATCAGCGCCCGCAAAGGCACGCTGTCTTTTCAACACTATATGGAAAATGCCCCTGCACGTTTGCAGCGGCACTTTCCAGCCTCCAACATCATCCTCATCTATCCCGAACAGAACGAGGCCGAGGCCTTCGAGCCGGGGATACGCTCGGAAGACCTGACGCTGACGCCTATCCAGGATCAGATCGAGAACTTCAACCGGTTGGGGCGGATGGTAAAGCGTTTTTTCAAAGGGAAACGCTAGTTCTCGTCCTTCAGATTGACGACGAGGACATTTTCATCGATGCCGAATTTTTCTTTGGCTACCACGGCGTCGTAGGCGCCTTCGCTCTTAACCTGGAACTTGGTATAGCGCTTATTGAGCTCTTCCCCCGTCATAGGTGTTTTGCCATTGACAAAGACCGTTTTGACCGTGCCGTCCACCGAGGCAAAACCGCCATGCTCGCTGATGACATAGGACTTGCCGTCGATGACGTAAAATATGTGGGGAGAGGAATCGAATGCCTGCCGGATCTTGGTCATTTCCTTTTGCCCGGCTACTTCCGAGTTGAAGGCGAGACGCATGGCGTCGGGGTCTTTCTGGAGCAAGGCCGGCTCGTTGTCGACCACCTGGTCCGTTACAAAGCTATGGGTCTCGGGTCCCTCGGCCGCCATGCCGAAATCCGTCAGTACGCCCTTCGTGGCCGGTGCGCCGGTGGAGTCCAGGCGTATGGTGCTCTGTATCGTTTGATCCCGGAATCCCGTTTTTTTGGCAATGGCGTTGATCAACAGGAAATCCTTTACCTGGCCCAGCGGGATGTCGATCCGGAAGTACCCGTTCTGATCGGTGGTAGCGGAGCCGCCCGAGGTCTTTTCCGTGATTAAAACGCCTGCGATGGGTTGCAGGTTCCCGGCATCCATCGCAAAGCCGTGGAAGTGATAGAGACCGTCTCCCGCGGGTGTGGGCCGGTGCCGGCTGGCCGCCACGAGCAGGACCACCAACAACGGGAGCGCAAACAGGAAACGCATCGCCTGGACCTTGCCAGAACGTGGTTTGTTCATCATGAGTATACGATTTTTTAGGGGTGAAAAATTCAAGGGATTGCTGATCGACGGCACACCCTGGCCGGATACGCTCAGGAGCAGGTATTGATACTCTTTCCGGTCCGCCCCGCGGTCGAGGACGCCCTGGTCGGCGAGAAATTCCAGGTTCTGGCGCATCGACTGGTTCAGCAACCAGACGAAGGGGTTCCACCACTGAAAAACGAGCAGCAGTTGCGCCAGCAGGATATCCAGCGTATGCGCTTGCCGGATGTGGATTTCCTCGTGTTCGATGACCCGCTGGAGGTCGGGGGAGTCCTGCGTCTGGGGACTGATAAAGATGTTTGGTCCAAAGGAAAACGGCGCCAATGGGTAGGGCAGCCGGAAAAGGCGAATGCGTCCATCACGGCCAGCCAGGGAAGCTTCGTCCCATAGCCGGAGGAGGGAAAAAATTTGTACCAGCAGGCGTATCGATAGGACCACCATGCCCGCAAGGAGCACATAGCTGATCCAATCGATCGGCTCCGTCGCCGCGGGCAGCTCGCCTGATGGAAGTATCGGGGCAGCGTGTCGGGTTTCCACGCCCAACCGGGTGATCGTCGCCGAGAGACGCTCCACCCGCTTCGGCCAAAGACCCCCTGTGTTGAGGAACGGGAGCGCCAGCGCCAGCAGCGTATAGCCCAGCATATAAAACCGGTTCGCCCGGTAGAACGTGAGGCGTTCCAGGAAGACCCGGTAGAACAGGTACATCAGCGCCAGCGCGATACCCGCTTGCAGGCTGTAGGTGACTAGGGTCATGAGTGTCCTTTTTCGATGAGGTGGATGATCTCTTTTAGCTCGGCCGGACTGAGCTTCTTTTTCTGGACAAAGAAGTTGACCATTTCCTTGTACGAGTTGGCGAAATAGTCCTTGACAAAACCCGTCATGAAGCGGTTCTTGTAGTCCTCTTCGCTGAGGGTGGGTTTGTAGAAGTACACCTTGCCCAGGAGACGGGCGCTCAGGAATTGTTTTTTCTCCAGGTTTTTGACCGTGGACGCCAGGGTCGTGTAGGGGGGCAGCGGCGGATCCATGTGTTCCAGGAATGTCTTGATCGTGCCCTCGCCGGTTTTCCAGATCGCTTTCATGGCCTCCTCTTCCTGAGGCGACAATTTTTCCATATCTACGAAGTTTTCGTAAATCTACGACTATTTCGTAATTAACAAAATTTATTTATCTGTATTTTTAAGCGCCTTAACCACAAAAGCTTTGAACATGAAACACGTACTCCTAATGATGCTCGGCCTCACCGTGGCCATGGGCGTCTATGCCCAACGTTTTAGCAACGGCGTCGGCATCGCTTACTTCAACACCGCCGCCACCGGCATCCAATCCACCAATAGCTTTGGCCTGACCTATTCCCCCAAGATCAACGTCACGGAGAACGACCATTTTTCGCTTTCCGTCGGTCTGCCCATCAGCGTGGGGATGTCCGTGAGCACGGGCGGTTCTGACAACGGCGTGAACGGCACCGATATCAACAGCCTCAGCCTGATGGCCGACGTGCCCCTGTTGGTCAATCTTAATTTCGGTGCGGGCTCGTCCCGGGACTGCGAGGACCGGATCGGGTTCTTTGTTGGCGCCGGTGTCGGTTATCATCACACCGAGGGCGTCGAAGAAGACACGGACCAATACGGGGATCAATACGACAACAACTACACGTTGAATGTAGTAGGGCCGGCCGCGGATGCGGGTGTCCGTTTTGGCGTGGGCCAGAAGGGCCATAACATCGAATTGCGCGGGTCTTTCCTGAAGGGGCTCGACGCCAGCAAGGCGAATATCTTCGGCGTCGGCGCGTTGTTCAATTTTTAGTGCCAGCGGCGTAGCGGTTTCGCCGGGATTCCATGGCCTGGGCCTACTCCCACTTGAATGCCTTGACCGACCACGCGCCGATCACCACCGTCCAGAGCACGAGCGCACCCAGCTGGAGCGGTAGCTGCCAGAGGTGTACGCCCTCGAAGGCGATCTTGCGCAGTCCGTCCACGAAAAAGGTGAGGGGCAGGATGTTGCAAAAACCCTGGAGCCAGTGCGGATAGCTTTCGATGGGGAAAAAGAGCCCGCACAGCAGGATTTGCGGCAGCGTCACGGTGTTGGCCACGGGTGAGATGGAGCTTTCGTTGTGGAGCGTACCGCTGATGATAAAACCGATGCCCATAAAGATGCCCAGGCCGAAGAGCGAAAAGACGAGCATTTCCAGGAATGTTTCCAGGCCGTTGACCAGCGTGAAATGGAAGGCGAAGTACCCCAGGGATACCATCAGGATAAACCCGATGAGGTGAAAAAAAAGCCGGCTCAGCATCTCGCCCGCGATGATCGTCCTCCGGCGCACGGGAGTGGCGCGTATGCGTTTCAACACCAAGCCCTGGCGCAGGTTGAAGAGCAGGAAGGATGAGCCGAACACCCCTGCCATCAACAGCGAAAAACCCAGCTGACCGGGCAGGATGAAGTCGATCTGACGGTAGGCCTTGCCCGGGACTTCCTGTATGCTCAGCGTCGCCACGCTGGGGCTCTTCGGGTACATCTTTTCGTCGATGTTCCGGATCGCCTCGTGGAGCAATATCTTCAGGTAGGAAAGGTTGGCCGATGAAGCGCCCGTGGCTTCCAGCCGGATCGTATAGTGCGGCAGGAACGATAGCCCCGCGTCGTATTTGATGTGCAGCACCGCCGTGATCCGCCCCTTTTGGAGCGCGTCGTTTTGCTCCTGGACATCCATCCCCTTTTTCAGCTGGATCGAGGGTATGGCCATGATGGCCTTATATACGATCCCGCTGGTGTCGCTGTCGCCCGCCAGCGCCAGCTTGATCACCGGCGACTGGTCGACCATCGAGCCGAAGACGACGATAAAGATGACCGGGAACAGGATCGAGAACACCACGGAAGTAGGGCTGCGCAAGGTCGCCAGCAGGCTGTATTTCGCAAGCGTCAAGGCGGGGGGAGTAGTCATCGGCGATGATAAATGTAAGGCAATCCTTTGAGTTGATATATAGCTTATAGTATCTCAAAATATCGAGTTTTTCGATTATAAACTAAAAAATGATATTAAATTTTCGGTTTTAACCGAAGAAATCGTATATTCGTCCATGATACAGCGGGTATTACAGCCTGTTCTTAAAAAAAGAATGGGTATGGGAAAAGTGATCTTGTTGTTGGGTCCCCGACAGGTGGGAAAGACAACGCTTGTGAAACAGCTTCCGGAATCTACGACCGGGAAAACGCTGTGGTTGAACGGAGACGAGTCAGATGTGCGTCAAATGTTAAGTGATACCACGTCTACCCGATTAAAAACGTTGATCGGAGATCACCGGCTGGTTGTTGTCGATGAAGCGCAACGGATCCCAGATGTAGGGCTAACGCTAAAATTAATGGTGGACAACATTCCGGGAATTCAAATAATAGCCACCGGTTCGTCGGCTTTGGAATTGACCGGAAAGATCAATGAACCCCTGACGGGCAGGAAATTCGAATATCACCTGCACCCGATAAGCTTTCAGGAAATGGTGGCGCACACCAGTTTGCTGGAGGAAAAACGATTGCTGGAACATCGACTGATCTATGGGTACTATCCTCAAATCGTAACGGAGCCAGGCAATGAACGAGCACTTCTCCAATTGCTCACCGATAGCTATCTGTATAGAGACCTTTTTGCACTTGAACAAATAAAAAAGCCGTTGCTACTTGAAAAGTTGTTGCAGGCCCTCGCCCTGCAAATTGGAAGCGAGGTTAATTTTCATGAACTCGGTCAACTGGTCGGCGCCGATAAAGAAACGGTCGAGCGTTACATAGACTTGCTGGAAAAAGCATTTGTAATATTCAGGCTATCGTCGCTAAGCCGTAACCTGAGGAATGAAATCAAAAAAGGGAAGAAAATCTATTTCTGGGATAACGGTGTCCGGAATGCTATCATCAAGAACTTTAACCTGCCGACGCTTAGGCAAGATGTGGGCGGCCTGTGGGAGAACTTCCTGATGAGTGAGCGCCAGAAATTGATGCAATACCAGGAGCAGTACATAAACACCTATTTTTGGCGGACACACGCCCAACAGGAAATAGATTACATAGAGGAGCAAGGCGGGATAATGCGGGCATGGGAATTCAAATGGAACGCCAAGGCAAAAAACCGCATCCCAAGAACATTTCTGGATGCCTACCCGGGAACTCAAACCGGTACTATTACACCTGCCAATGTAGAGGACTGGTTGCTTCCATGATGGGAGTTACCCGCAATCCCCGTCCGGGCCGCAGACCGCGCCATCGGCGAAACTTTGCAGGGGCGGGTGCTGCCCGGCCCACTCGGTGTAGGCCTGGTTCAGCGCCCCGCTAAAGACCTCGGCGGGTTGCGCGCCGGAGACGGCGTATTTGCGGTCGAGCACGAAGAAGGGGACGCCGCGCGCGCCAATCTGTCCGGCTTCGGCCAGGTCCGCGCGAACGTCGGCGGCGTAGGCGTCGCTATCGAGGGCGGCGCGGACTTCGCCGGCGTCCAGGCCGATTTCGGTCCCGAGCTGGACGAGGGTCGGTTTGTCGGAGATGTCGCGGCCTTCGGTGAAGTAGGCTTTGAAGAGCGCTTCCTCGGCGGCGTCGCCAAGACCGTGGGCGGCGGCCAGGTGGGAAAAACGGTGGGCGTCGAAGGATGGCGCGACGACCGCCTTGTCGAAGTCGTAGTGGAGACCCGCGTCGGCCGCCATTTTGGTGACGCGGTCGTTCATGGCGCGGGCCTGGTCGAGGCTGATGCCCTTATGTTCGGCCAGGTACTCGTTGATGTTCTGACCCGTATTCTTTTGAAGATAAGGGTTCAGCTGGAAGCTCTTCCAGGTAACGGTTATATCCTCTTTGTGGGGGAAGGCGCGCAGGGCTTCCTCAAAATGCCGTTTGCCGATATAACAGAACGGACACATGACATCGGACCAGATCTCGACTTTCATGCCCGCAAAATTACGACTTTTGCGGGCATGGACTATTTCAAGGCGCTGCAGGCGCTACTGGCAAAGGAGCGACAGGAGGATAAGGACGCCTATATGGGCCTGATGCGGTCGTCGTCGGTCGTGGACCGCCGCGCCGCGGGGCTGGCCTGGTATCCCGTAGCGATCCGGGGCTCCGAGCCGGGTAGGGGAGACTACCTGATCCTCGAGGTCGAGCGCACCACCCACCGCGATATGCCCCACCAGCTCCGGTTCGGGGCGTCGGCCTTGTTTTTTTCCAACCATGACCCGGAACGGGATCACGTGGAGGGCGTGATTTCCTACCAGGGAGGGGACCGGCTGAAGATCACCCTCAAGGAGGAAGAGCTTCCGGACTGGGCGCAGGATGGCAAGCTGGGGATCGACCTTTTGTTCGACGACAATAGCTATGAAGAAATGCTGCAGGCGCTCAAGCGCGCGGACGCCGGGAGCGAGCGGCGTCTGGTACGCGTGCTCACCGGTGAGGAACAACCGAAGTTCGACGGTGCGGGGACGACGGTCGCCGACGGTGCCCTGAATGTGTCGCAGCGTACGGCCGTTCAACGCATCCTCGGCGCGCAGGACCTCGCGATCGTACACGGTCCGCCGGGCACCGGCAAAACCACCACGCTGGTGCAGGCCATCAAGGCCCTGATCGCGCGCGACGGGGAAAAGGTGCTGGTGACGGCGCCCAGCAACACGGCGGTGGACCTGCTCAGCGAGCGCTTGTCGGAGGAAGGCGTGAATGTGTTGCGCGTGGGCAACCCCGCGCGGGTGTCGGAGCGGTTGAGCGCCCTTACGCTGGACGCAAAGATGGCGGCCCATCCTTCCGTAAAGGAAATCCGCCAGCTGCGGCGGCGGGCGGTGGAGTTCCGGGACATGGCGCACAAATACAAGCGCCAGTTCGGAAAAGCGGAGCGGGAGCAACGCCGGGCGTTGTTCGAGGAGGCGCGCAAGATCATGAAGGACGTCGAAAATGTAGAACGCTATATCCTCGAGGACCTGTTGTCGAAGGCGCAGGTCGTCGCCGCCACGCTCGTGGGCGCCGCGCACTATACGATCCGGGACGTTAAGTTCGGTACGGCGGTGATCGACGAAGCGGGACAGGCCCTGGAGCCGGCGTGCTGGATCCCGGCGCTGAGGGCGGACCGGCTGGTCCTGGCGGGCGATCACCTGCAGCTTCCGCCGGTGATCAAATCGGAGGAAGCCGCGCGTGGCGGGCTTGAAAAAACGCTGCTTGAGAAATGTGTGGCCCTGCATCCTGAAGCAGTGACGTTGCTCGAGGAACAGTACCGGATGCACGAGCTGATCATGGGCTATCCCTCCAAAGTGTTTTATGAACAACGCCTGAGGGCGCACCCGTTGGTGGCTGGCCGGCTACTCCCCGGGCAGTCGCCGCTCGCGTTTATCGACACCGCCGGTTGCGGGTTCGAGGAGCGACAGGAGGGTAATGCCCTCGGCAACCCCGAAGAGGCCGGGTTCGTGGTAAAACACCTGGCGCGTCTGGTCTCCGAGTTGCCGTCGGACGTCCACCCCTCCATCGGCGTTATATCCCCCTACCGGCTACAGGTCCAGTTATTACGGGAGCAGGTCGAGCACACGCCTACCCTGGCGGGGGAGTCGATCACCGTCAACACGATCGATGGCTTTCAGGGTCAGGAACGCGACGTGATCTATATCAGCATGACCCGCAGCAACCCCGACAGCCGGATCGGCTTCCTGTCCGAAATCCGGAGGATGAACGTCGCGATGACGCGCGCGCGGATGCGTCTCGTCGTCATCGGCGACAGCGCGACGCTATCGCAGTCGCCGTTTTACGCGGAGTTTATAGAATACGCGCAAACACAGGGGGAGTATCGTAGCGCGTGGGAGTACATGGAATAGGCCGGGGCCCAGGGCGGGCGGCTGGCCGGGGCCCCGCGTCAGCCATTCACGAGCCCTGCATAGTACGCGCAGACCTTGCGCATCAGGCACTCCTCGCACTTTGGCTTTGGCCGGCAAATCTCGCGGCCCAGGAACGACATGGCCATGCCCGCATCCCATTCACTGCGCGGAAGCTTCTCCATGATTTCCTGTTCTATCTTTTTGGGGTCTTCGGACGTGGCAATCCCCAGCCTCGGCGCCACGCGGACGACGTGGATGTCGACGATCACCCCCTCTGCGGGTTTGCCGGATTCGCGGAGGATGACGTTCGCCGATTTACGGCCGACGCCGGGAAGCCTGGTGAGCCCGTCGAGCGTGTCGGGGATGTTTTTGTCGGTCTTAACGGCGTCGGCTATTCCGAGCAGCCAGTTGATCTTGTTGGCGAAATTGCGCACCCGGACGTAGGGTCTGAGCTGGTCGGGCTTGGCCTTGGCCAGCGCGGTTATATCGGGGAACGCCTTGAAGAGCTCGGGGGCAAGGTTGTTGACGTTGGCGTCCCTGTCCTGGGCGGCAAGGACGACCATGACGAGCAATTGATAACGGTTCTTGTAGTCGAGGGGGAAGGGTTGGCCAGCGTACTTTTTCAGCAGCGGCTTGATGGCCTTTGGCCAGTCGACCTTCGGGGCGGCTTTGGTGGGCATAGACGGGCGCTTTTGGAACTTTAAAGCTACGTCCGATTTAACAAAAGATAAGGTTTATGCGTATTTAATTTGGGGCATGAAATTACCCTGCCTGCTCCTGCTCACCATCAGCATCACCACCGCCTACGCCCAGGAAGAACGCGTGCCCGTCTCTGGGAAGGTAGTCTCCTCCGACGGCGGCCAACCCATCACTTACGCTAGCGTTCGACTTATGGAGCGGGGGACCGGGACCGTTACTAACGACAGCGGTTCTTTTTTCCTGTGGGCGCCCAGGGGCAGGGACACGGTCGTGATCTCCCACCTGGGCTACAAGACGAGGTGGATAGCGCAAAGCGACGTGAAAGGCATGGTCGTTCTGGAGAAAGAGCCGGTGGAGATGCGGGAGGTCGTGGTGGGCGATCCACTGGAGATCATCCTCAAGGCGGTGGACCGGATACCGGAGAACTACCTGACCATACCGTATGTGACAAAGGGTTTTTACCGGACCACGGCTAAGAAAGAAAAGCAATATGGATTTTTGTCTGAATCCTTATTTGATATCTACAATTACGCCTTTGCCGACCAGCACGCGCCGGATTTCCGGTTGGTGAAGCACCGCGAATTCAAGGATACGGCGGCGATGGAAAACATCACCATCGGCAGCCGCCCGGAAGGGATCGAACACGACGACATCGTCCGGAACTTAAAGGATGGGGATATGAAGGTATTCACCGGTGAAGGACCGAAATATTATGATTATACGTTGGACGGTATCGTGGACGTCGGTGGAAGGCGGGCCTACCAGGTATCCTTCGACCAGAAAGACGGCTTGAAGGAAAGCCGGTTGAAAGGGAGTGTTTTCATCGACGTGAAAAGTTATGCTTTCCTCTATTTCGACTTCGGCAAAAGCCCAAAGGGGTTGCAGTATGACGAGTTTCCGGAAAGTGCGGCCAAGCGGACGCTGCTGAAGTTGCTCGGGATAACCCTGAAACGGACGCTGGACCATCGCACGATAGCCTACCGTCCTATCGGAAAGAAGTGGGTGTTGTCCGACGTAACACAAGACCTTCATTGGTATTACAAAACATCGAAAAACGGTCCGATCGTCAATCTCTATCCCGCCGCCCACTATGTCGTAACCGACGTCGATACCACGCCGCGACCGTTTGCCGCCGGAGAGATCATGCGCAGGACGGAGCTCATCGAAGACGAGGCGACCGATGAGGACAGCCTTTTCTGGAAAGACTACACGATCATCCTGCCGGACTTCCCGGAACAACCGGTGATCCGCCATATCAAAGCCTCGAATGCAGTGCGGCAGGTCCGCGTGGGTTTGGAGGCGCGGTTGCGGAAAATGCCAAGGAACACCGCCGAGAGGATCGATACCATCCTCTCTGTCTATCATGCGCATGGGTTGTTCAACGGCACCGCCCTGGTCAGCTGGAAGGGGAGTATCCTGGTCGACAAAGGGTATGGCTACGCCAACCGCGAGCGACACCGGTCGGCCGATGGGGGAACGGGTTACCGGATCGGTTCGACCAGCAAGACTTTTACCTCGGTCATCATCAACCAGCTGGTGGCGGAGGGCAAACTCAGATTGGATACCCCTATCCGCGCGTACCTGCCGGATTATGTCAATGGCGGCTTGACGATCGATCAATTGCTGACGCATAAGTCAGGGGTACACAACCTTACGGAGAGCGACGACTTTATGACATCGAACTTCGCCGGCTCCCTGTCGCTGAAAGAAGTGGTCAAAAAATATTGCAGCGATACGCTCGATTTCCCGGCTGGAACGCAGTTCAGTTACAGCAATTCCGGGTTTGTCCTGCTGGCCCTGATCGCGCAGGAGGTGACAGGCAAGCCGTTCGATCAGCTGTTGCAGGAACGCATTTTCGGGCCGTTAAAAATGGACCATTCCTATGTCGGTATGCGGCAGACCGACGGCGAAGCGACGGGTTATCTCGACGGCAGGCCCGAAGCCAGGTACGATGCCCGCAACCTCATGGGCGCCGGCGGGATCGTGAGCACCGCGGACGACCTGTTCAAATACAGCGAGGGACTCCGCACCCTGCTGCCGCCCGACCGGTTTCAGGACATGCTCAAACCGCGCGCGACATGGGATGAATACAAGGCCTACTATGACTATGGCTGGATGACGGACCGGGAAATGTTCGGCGTATCCGGGAATAAAAACATCGTGACCTACCACCCGGGTACGGATGCGGGCTTTTTTACGATGTTCGCCCGGCAGGACGACCGTGACGCGACCATCATATTGCTGAACAATACCGGCGATTTTCCACGCTTCGAGATGACCGATCTTATCTTGAACGAGCTCAACCGCTAGGGCTTGCGCGGGCAGCGCGGTTGCCGTATCTTAAGGATATGAAACCGCTCGCCCTCTTCACCCTCCTGGCGATCTCCGCCCAGGCGCAGACGCGCATACACCTGGTACTGGTGACCAACCGTCCGGTCGAAACGGTGGAGGCGTATGACGGCGACCAGACGGAACACCTGGAGGCGAGGTACCAGGATTCGGTACTGTTTTCTTTTCATACAAAAGAGCCGACCTTTTATAGGATCGGGTACAGGGAGGCGGACAAGAACCGGAACGATGTGCTGTGGCTCGACCCGGGGGACGATACCGTCATGGCGCACCTGCAGGGCGACGAGCTGGTCATCGACACGGTGATGGGGTCGCCGCTGTATTACGCGGCTAAACATTTTGAAAGAGACCTGACGCGTACGGACAGCGCCGGGCGGAACGCTTTTCTCCTACAGGCATTCGAAGACAATATCGATAACCTGTATTCTTCGATCATCGGGCGGGTCTATATACAGCGTAACCACAACGACCGGGCGGCGCTCGTACGGCTCAAAGCGCTCGTGGACCGGCAGGGCCAGCGCCTGCAATGGTCGCTTTGGTACCGGATGATGACAGACCAGCTGAACGCGGACCTGACGATTTCGCGTATCCGGGTGGCGGATTTTTCCGTGCTCGACCGTCATGGCAGGGAGGCCGGCATCCAATTGGCCGGTGCGGATACGTACGTCCTGGATTTCTGGTTCCTGGCCTGTCCGCCCTGCGTCCAGGACCACCACCGGATCAAAGCCATGGAGGAGCAGCTCAGGGAACACCGGGTCAGCCTGATCGGCGTCTCCATAGATCAGCGCGACCAGTGTAAGACCTGGAACGCGTATTTGACCGAGAACGGTTATGGCTGGCCCAATTACATGGACGCCCGCCGGAATCTGTCAGGGTTCCTGGCGCTACACGAGTACCCTACCTACGTCGTACTGGATGGACAGGGGAATGTCAAGGGTACCTACAACGACTTCGGGGACGTGCTCAAGGGCATAGGCCTGCCCCAATGACGCGCCCCAACGCGTGCCCGTGTTTTGTCGTTATACCAGTAAATGCCTGCCTTGACTCCCCAACGACTGCTGCTGGCGCCGGTGTTTTGCCTGGCGTCCTGCCTCCCCATCAACCGGTACGTCTACCGGGCAAATCCCATCAACCTTCCCGGCCAGCTGGAAAAGGGCGAAAGCCGGGTCACGGTCGCTGCCGGCGGCAATGCCGCCATCGGCCCTCCGGACGGTCTGGGCGGCGTGGACGTCCAGGCAGCCTATGCCGTGAGCGACCGCATGACGCTGCTCGGCGGGTTCTCCAACCGTTCTGGCAATCAAACCGGGCGGAATGACTATCCGCCCCTGTTTTCACCGCAAACCAGGGATACCAATGACGAAAGTTACCTGCACTACCGCAACGATACCTGGGAGCTCGGCCTGGCATATAACTTCCATTTCCGGAGGCGCGTCGGACTTTCGCTGGCCGCGGGCGGGGGCGGTGGTTCTTACCGCATCGACGACCACGGCGCGCTCCACGATACGCTGTACAACGCCTATCTGCATACGCGGCTTTTACAGTGGTTCATACAACCGGCAATGGTATTCAAGGCCAAAAAGGTCATCGAGCTCGGCGTGGGGGTGCGTCTATCGTCGAGCTCGTATTCCCGGCTCAGCACCAGTTATCCGGACGACCGGCAGCACGCCTTCGACGTGAATGGGCTGCAGGGGAACACCCTGTTTATGATCCAGCCGTTCTGGTGGATGACCCTCCGTCCGCACCTGCCCTGGCTACAGATACACATGCAGATGAGTATTAACGCGGGCGGACCCAATACGAGCCCCGGACCGGGTGACAACTACAGTTATTATTGGCTGAACGGGGGCGTTGGCGTAACTGTCGATCCCATCCGCCTTTTTACGAAATTATGACCTAAATTAGCGTCGGAACAGTCCAATAAACAACGAGACGCTTGTGAGGGTATATAAAAACATATTATTAATAATATTATGCTTTCATGTACTGAATATCAATGCACAGGGTTTGTTGTTTGCCTCTGAAGACAGTTTGTTGACACAGCGTACCTCCCTGCGTCCGTTTCCCGCCGAGGTTCCGGTATTCCGGGACCATTTTTCCATCGCATTCGATTTGTCTTTGTGGGACAAGGCCAATCTCGGTTATGTCTTTGACGTCCTGGACAAGGACAATTCCTATAGCCTGAGCTACATCTATGACCTCGGCCGGGGCTACCTGAACCTCAACATCGACAGCAAGAGCAACAAAATCAGGATCCCGCTCGAGACAGCCCTGCTCAAAAAAAAAAATTGGATAAAAATCCGCGCGGACTTCGACCTGAAGGGTGACGCGGTGACCGTCACCGTGGACAGCACCGCCTACCACGCCGATAAAATGGGTTTCCGGGAGGAAATGCCCGCCAACCTCGTTTTTGGGAAAAACCCCCGCTATACCGAGGTACCCAATATGGCCATCAAGGACCTGTATGTGGGGAACGAGGGCCAACACTTTTTCTTTCCCCTCGATGAATGGAGCGGGAACAGCGTCCACGAAGCCGGTGGGTCAGTAATCGGCTCGGTGGAGAACCCGGTCTGGCTGATCAACGAGTCTTTTTTTTGGAAACCGGTGTATGCGGAGTCCTTCCCGGCGGTAGCGGGGCTGAACTTCGACCCGCTGCGCCAGGACGTATTTATATTTACCGGGGACTCGTTGATCACTTACAACCCAGACCTGCGCAGGGTATCCGCAATGACCTATGCCAATAAGCTGCCCGTAAAAATGGTCCTCGGCAAGAGCATCTTCAACGCGCGGGAGAACAAGCTGTATCTCTACGAGCTGTTTGACGAGCCCCGCGGCGCGCCCAGCGTGGCCTCATTGGATATGGACTCCGGCAGCCTGAAGTGGACCCCGATCGGGAAAACGGTCCTGCCCGGGCAGCTCCACCACCACAATATTTTTTACGACGACTCGCAGCACCGGTTCTACCTGTTCGGGGGTTACGGGCTCTACAGCTACCACAATGCCTTCCTTTCCTATAACGACAGTACCGATACCTGGGATAAGGTGGCGTTTACGGGGGACACGATATGCCCGCGTTTTTTTTCCGCCACGGGGCCTTCGGATAAGCCCGGCGAGATATTGTTGTTTGGCGGCTATGGGAACGAGTCGGGCAGCCAGGTCGTCGGAGGGAAGCAGTACTATGACTTGTATCGGATCAATCTAAACGACCACAGCATCAAAAGGTGCTGGAGCACCACACCCCCGGACAAGAGCGTCTTCGTTCCGGCTAATAACCTGGTACTGTCGCCGGACAAAAGATTTTTCTACGCCCTTTGTTATCCCCACGAGGTCGCCAAGACCGAACTGAAGCTATATAAGTTTTCGATCGCCGACGGCTCCTACGAGGTAGTGAGCGCCCCGGTACCGGTCACGTCTATGCGCATCGAAAGCGACATCAACCTGTTCTACAGCGAACGCACGGAGGAATTCTTTTGCGCGATCCAGGAGTTCGCGGACAGGCAGCGGTCGATGGTCAGGTTGTATACGCTGGCTGCCCCCCCGGTACCCGTCGCGGTGTACCTCCGGTCGCTCCAGCCGGCGACCAGACCGTCGCTACGGTGGATGTGGTGGCTAATCCTGGCGCCTTTGGCCGTCGGATCGTGGTGGCTGTTCAGACCCCGGGTACGAAAGCCGGCCATCGCGCCACCCGAAACCGCGCCGCCCGCGCCGGCGGTGATCCAGCAGAACGCCATCTACCTCCTGGGCGAGTTCGCCGCCTTTGACAGGGAAGGCCGGGACATCACCCACCTGTTCAGCCCGAAGATCAAGCAGCTCTTTGTGTTGATCCTCCTCAACAGCCTGGACGGCAAGGGGATAGTGTCCAAGAAGGTGTCCGCCAAGCTCTGGCCAGACAAGGACGTGGCCAAATCCAAGAACATCAAGGGCGTTACCTTCAACCACTTGCGGAACATCATCAGCGACATCGATGGGGTCGAGCTCGTTTTTCAAAACGACACCTATTCTTTTACCCTTGGCGAGGCCTTTATCTGCGATTTCTGCGTCCTCACCGAGGCGATCCGCCACCGGCCGGAAAGCCTGACGGGGTATTTGCACCTGCTGACCCGGGGGCCCCTGCTGCCGGATATGCCCGAGCCCATCCTCGATCACCACAAAACGGCCTTCGAAGAGCAATTGATCGATCTTTTGCTGCCGGCCATGGTCCATTTGTACGACACCCGGGAGCTGAAGACGGCCCTGGAGGTAGCCAAGCTGGTCCTGACCCTGGACGCCTTTAACGAGGAGGCCCTCAAATACCAGCTTCGGATATACCGCCGGCTGAAGGGTATCGAATACTCCCGTAAGGCATACGACCAATTCACCCAGGACTATGAGCGGTCGCTCGGGGTGGCTTACCACGTCAGTTTTGACAAGATCCTACAGTGATCACTGGCTCCAGGCGGCCGGTTAACCAATTAAATCGGCTATTAACCCGGTTTTTAACCCATTTTTTAAGGGGTGGCGGTATATCATTGGTCTGACCTAAACCAAAATCGTAAACTAATTCTTTATGAAGAAATTTTTAGCAGGCCACGCTCGGTGGCTTGCCACGATTCTTGCCTGTGTACTGCTCTTTTCCACACCCGCCCTTGCCCAAAACAGTTCCCGCACGGGGACCGTCGTGGACGAAAAAGGAGCGCCTCTCCCCGGGGTCTCCATCCTGGTCAAGGGAACCAAAACCGGGACGACGACCGACGCCACAGGCCATTTTACCATCCAGGCGCCCAATAGCGCCATCCTGATCTTCAGTTATATCCAATACGCCACCAAAGAAGTGGCGGTAGGTAACCAGAAGACCATCGACGTCAACCTGGCGCCGACCGCCGCAAACGTCAACGAGGTGGTGGTCGTCGGGTACGGGACACAAAAAAAGGTCTCCATGACCGGGGCGGTATCCTCGGTCAATGCCCAGGAGATCGTGACCACCAAAAATGAAAACGTGGAGAACATGCTCACGGGTAAGGTGCCCGGGTTGCAGATCGTGCAGAACACGGCCGAGCCCGGCGACTTCGCCAACAACATCAACATCCGCGGCATGGGTAATCCCCTGATTGTCATCGACGGGGTGGAACAACCCGACTTCCCGATCACGCAGAACAGCGGGGACAACAACGTGGGTTCGAGCAACATCTTTACCCGGCTCGATCCGAACGACATCGAAAGCGTCTCCGTGCTCAAGGACGCGAGCGCTTCAGTCTACGGGGTCAAGGCGGCCAACGGGGTCATCCTGATCACGACCAAACGCGGTCATTCCGGCCAGCTTTCGCTCAGCTACAGCGGCACCTACGGCTGGCAGGTACCCTCCGGGCTTCCGAAGCCCGTCGACGCCGTCCAGTATATGGAGCTGGTCAACGAGCAGGCCCTGCATACGCCCAATGGGGGTATCCCGGTCTATACGGACGCGCAGATCAAGCAATACCAGGACGGCACGCTCAAAAGCACGGACTGGTATGACGCCGTCTTCAAAAAGTCCGCCGCGCAGCAGCAGCACAACCTGACAGCCACGGGCGGGAACGAGATCGCCTCCTACCTCCTCAGCGCCGGTTATACCGACCAGGACGGGTTCCTTCAAAGCAACGCATTGAACTACAAACGGTACAACGTCCGCGCAAATGTCACCAGCAAGATCGGGAAGCGCTTTACCGTGAACCTGAACCTCAGCGGTATCATGGACACGAAGAATGCGCCCTCCGAATCCTTTTGGTGGATCACCCGCGAGACCTGGCGGGAGCTACCCACGCAAACGATCTATGCCAACAACAACCCCGCTTACCTGAACAACGGGATCGTGGACGGGGGGAACCCGGTGGCATTCATGGACCCCAACATCGTGGGGTATAGCACGCTGAACAACAAATGGTTTTCCGGCTCGATCAGCGTGGACTACAAGTTCCCGTTCATCGATGGGCTGACTGCCAGGGCGTTCTTTAGCTATAATTACCAGCTCCAGGATAACAAGCTTTTCCAGAAATCCTTTAACCTGTATACATACAACGCCGCGAACCAGACGTACAACGCTACGTTGAACAACTCCCCGAGCTATGTGCAGCGTCAATTCTACGAATATCCGCAGAATACCGACCAGCTATCGCTGAACTACCAGCACACCTTCGCCGACGCGCACAACGTGGGCGCCATGGTGCTCCTGGAAGGCAACGCGCAAAGCGCCGACAATTTCGCCGCTTACCGCCAGCTGGCCATCCCCGTCGACCAGATCATCGCGGGGAACAGCGCGAACCAGAACGCCACGCAGGACGGCGGCAATACGGCGCTGTACAGCTACGCCACCAATTCGGTGGTCGGACGCGTTACCTACGACTTCAAGACCCGGTATCTGGCTGAATTCAGCTTCCGGACGGACGAATCCTCGAAGTTCGCCCCGGGCCAGAAGTATGGTTTCTTCCCCGCCGGTCAGCTGGGCTACCGGATTTCCGATGAGCCCTTCTTCAAGAATGTCCATGCCCTGAATTTTATCGACAACCTGAAGCTGCGCGGGACATACGGAGTGCTCGGGGACGATGGCTCCCTGTACTTCCAGTTCCTCAACGGGTACACCTACCCGGCGAGCGGCAGCAACAACCAGCTGCCGGGCGGCGCGGTGTTTGGGGGTTCCTACATCAATTCGGTCCAAAGCACCGGTATCCCGAATCCCAAGGTCTCCTGGATGACGTCGCATACGCTCGACGTGGGGTTGGACCTGGATGCCTGGAACGGGTTGCTGGGCTTTAGCGGGGACTTTTTCATCCGGAACCGGTCGGGCATCCTGGCCGCTTCAACGCTGACGGTGCCCGAAGTCCTCGGCGCTTCCCTGCCCGAAGAAAACCTGAACGGGGATCGCACCAGCGGGATCGACTTCGAGATCGACCACCGGAACCACATCGGCAAATTCAACTATAATGTAAAGGCGACCTTCTCCTACGCCCGTACCCGGAACACCGTTGTAGCCGAGTCGCCCCAAGGCAACTCCTACCTCGACTGGCTGTACCAGTCGGCGAACCGCAACCAGGGCATCCAATGGGGCTATGGCGCCGCCGGACAATACCAGAACTATCAGCAGATCATCAATAGCCCGGTTTATGTCGGCCGCGGCACGACCGTCGGCGATTATATCTACCAGGACTGGAACGGAGACGGGCAGATCGATGGAAACGACATTCACCCGATCGCCTATGGGGGCACTCCGAACGGAGGCCCCGGTACGCAACCCCTGATCACGTATGGGGTCAATATCGGCGGGTCTTACCAGGGTTTTGACGCGAACCTGCTTTTCCAGGGCTCCGCGATCTATAGCGTCTCGTACATCGAGCAGCTCAACATACCGCTCTGGGGCGGGGGCAGCGCGCTGACGTACTTTACGAACAACTACCACCCGGTCAACCCGACGGCCGATCCGTATAACCCGAACACGCAATGGGCTTCCGGTTCGTATGCGTATACCGGGACCACCGCCATGACCAATTCCTCGTTCAACTTCCAGAACGCGTCCTACCTCCGGTTAAAGGCCGCGGAGCTTGGGTATTCGCTTTCACCCCAATTGCTGCGCAAAACAGGGATCAAAGGCATCCGGTTCTATGTCACCGGGTACAATCTGTTTACCATCACCAAGGTCAAGTACCTGGACCCCGAGCACCCCTCGGGCACCTACGGGTACCTCTACCCGCTTGACAAACTCTACAGCTTTGGTTTGAACCTGAAATTTTAATCATCAACGATCATGAAAAAATTCATCATAGCTTTTTGTGCGCTGGCGTTCTTTGCGGCTTGCCGTAAACTGGACATCCCACCGCAAAACATCATCCAGGACCAGGACATCTTCGGTTCCTCCGCCGGTATACAGGCCTATATGGCGCGGCTGTACAGCGAGCTGCCGATCGAGGACTTCCGGTACTCTCCGGCCCGGGGGCTCAATTTCTTCTGGATCATCAGCCCCACACCCGCCACGACGGGGGAGGCCATCAGCCGGGACCAGACCAGCTCGATGCAGGAAAACTTCGGCGGTTGGAGCTGGGACATCTGGGGCGGCAGCTATACCGTTATCCGGGACTGCGATTACTTTATCCAGACCCTGCCGACCTATGCCAGCACCTTTTCGCAGGCCCAGGTCAGCCAGTGGCTGGGGGAGGCGTACTTCGTGCGCGGTATGACGTACTTCGGGCTGGTCAAGCGCTTCGGCGGCGTACCCATCGTCAATAAGGTGCTCAACTATGTACCCGGGGAAAGCGCGGACAGCCTGGAAATCCCCCGCTCCTCCGAGGAGGCCTGCTGGAACCAGGTGGACTCGGACTTCACCTATGCGATGACCAACCTGCCCGCTGTCAACGGCGATTATGCGGACGGCAGCCGGGCCAACAAATACGTGGCTGCCGCTTTTGAATCCCGGGCGATGCTTTACGCCGGGTCTGCCGCGGAATACAACACCATCACGCTTTTCGACAACAACCACAACCAGCTCTGCGGGATGCCGTCCAACCTCGCCGCGGGGTATTTCCAAAAGGCCTATAGCGCGGCGCAGTCGCTCGACGGCGTCTACAGCCTGTACCTGACGGCCTGGTCCGCCACCGACCCGAACGCGCAGTACCAGAACTTCGTGAACCTGTTCTCGGACGCTTCCAGCAAGGAAAGCATCTTCGTCCGCGAATACCAATACCCGAATTCCGTCCATGGGTACGACGCCTACAACGTACCCCGCCAGCTGATCGGCCCCAACGGCTATTCGGCCGAGGTCAACCCGACCCTGGACTTCGTGGAAATGTTCGACGGGATACCCGAGAACGCGGACGGGACGATCCAGAACCTGGACGCCACCGGGCACTATAAGCTATTCGATAATACGATGGACCTTTTCGCGACCGCGGAACCGCGGTTGCGCGCCACCGTTATACTGCCGGGGGACGCCTTCAAGGGGCAGAACATCGAGATCCGCCGCGCCATCTATACCGGTTCCTCCGCCGGGGGTATCAGCCCGCTGCTGCCGGCCGGTTCCCGCGCGCAATACCCGACGTCGCAGCTGGTCGTTTCCTCCACCGCCGCCCAGACGCCTTACACGCTGCCCGACGGTACGCTCATGAACCCCGCGGGGCTGAGCGGTATCTTCACCGGCGACCAGACCTGCGCCATCTCGGGTTTCTCGGTCCGCAAATGGCTCAACCCGAACCTCCCCACCGCCCAGGTGCTCGAAAACAACGAGACCCAGACCTGGATCGAAATGCGTTACGCCGAAGTACTCCTCAACCGGGCGGAAGCGGCGATGGAGCTGGCCAACCTCGGCGCCGGCGGAAGCCTCGCCGACGCCATGGCCGACGTCAACCAGATCCGTTCCCGTGCCGGGGCCGTACCCTGGACCGTCGCGGGGCCTTCGCCCATCGATACCATCCGTAAAGAGCGGCGCAAGGAGCTGGCGTTCGAGAACAAGACGTACTGGGACCTGAAGCGCTGGCGCATCTTTGCGCAGGAGCAAAACGGCCGCGAATACCGCATACTGATGCCGTTCTATTCTTCCACCGCGGGGAAATATTTCTTCGACGCCCGGACCGACGAACGGAACGACGTCTATACGTACGACCCGCGCTGGTATTATGAGCAGCTGCCCGGCGGGGCCATTTCCAAGAGCACTAACGTGATTCAGAATCCAGGATACTAGCGCGCCGCTGGTGTGCGTCACTAAATTTTAATTATCATGAAAAAAATATTTTTTGCAGCCTTCGCTCTTTTTGCGTTCGCCTGCAACAAGATCGATAACTACCCGGCCCCGTCGGACACTATCACCGGCAAGACCCTCGACGAGGTCACCGGCGAGACCGTACAAACCGAGATCGGCGGGGGCGGTACCCGCGTAGAATTGCTGGAGACCAGCTACAGCGCCAACCCGGTGCCCATTTATTTCCAGTCGATGCAGGACGGGTCCTTTAACAACACCAAGGTCTTTGGCGCCACATATAACGTACAGGTGCAAGGTCCCTTCGTACCTTTGATACAGATGGACAACAGCGGGAACGTGATCTCCGACTCCAGCCAGAACATCGTGCTCAAGGGCACGGCCGACCTGACCTTCAAGGTCCAGCCGTACCTGCGTGTACAGATCGTGGGCCAGCCGGTGATCAACCCGGACACCACCGTGACCGTGCAGGTGACCGTTACGCGGGGCACCAACAACCCGGGCTACCAGCAGGATGTTACGGACATCAACCTGTACGTCAGCAACACCCAGTACGACGGGAACAACAACTACGATCCCCGCTATTCCGCCCGGAGCTCCTATTCGGGTTCCACGGGGACCGCGTTGCTGGGGCAGACGCTGACGCTCACCACCGTGGGCGGCGCGCTTCCGGCCCAGGATGTTTACTTCCGCGTGGGAGCGCGGATCAACGCGGGGTTGAACGAGTACAACTACAGCGTTCCGGTTTCGATTACATACCCTTAACATGAAGAGATATATCGCTTTTTGCAGTTGGTTTCTGGTTTCAGTGTACGGGATGGCGCAGACGGCGCCATCCCATTCTCCGGGCGCCGCGGGCGGCACGGCCGCTTCGCGCGCGTCGGGTGCTTCGGCCGCGTCGGACGCCGCGGGCGCGCCCCGCGAGAAGACGGCGTTTCAGACGAGCCACGCCTGGATCCCCGAGATCGATGTCCGTTCCGACGTGGCTATCGTATACGGCGTAAATGAGCGCGGCCAGGAGACCTTCGAGGACCGCGTCAAATCCTGGCGGGACCGCGGCTACACGACGGCCTTTATGACGGGCATCGCGTGGGGCCAGTACTTCGACTATTTCCTCGGCAAATGGGATGGCCAGAACCACCTCGGGATCGGGCAGGTCACCGCGCAGGGCGACACCATCTGGCACGGGCACAATATGCCCTACGTCGTGCCGGTCCAGTCATTTATCGACTTCATGAAGACGGCGGTCGTCAAACGCGTGATCGACGCGGGCATCACGCTGATCTTTTTGGAGGAGCCCGAGTTCTGGGCCAGGGCCGGTTATAGCCAGCCCTTCAAAGACGAATGGCAGAAGTATTATGGATTTCCCTGGCGGCCCCAGGACGCTTCCGCGGAAAACACTTATTTGTCCAGCAAATTGAAGTATCACCTGTATTACAATGCCATCGAGCAGGTGTCCAGCTACGCCAAGTCGTACGGCCGCAGCAAGGGGCTTGACATCAAGGTCTATATCGCCACCCATTCGCTCGTCAACTATTCCTCCTGGAAGATCGTCAGCCCGGAGGCAAGTCTCGCCTCCCTGCCCAGTATCGACGGCTACATCGCCCAGGTGTGGACCGGTACGTCGCGCGAGCCGACGTACTTCGACGGCGCTCGGAAGGAGCGGGTTTTCGAGAACGCCTATCTCGAATATGGCTCGATGAAGTCGATGACCGCGCCCACCGGCCGCAAGGTATTCTTCCTCACCGATCCCATCGAGGACCGGGCGGTCGACTGGGCGGACTATAAAAAGAATTACCAGGCTACGTATACCGCCGAAATCATGTACCCGGGTTTTGCCGACTACGAGGTGATGCCCTGGCCGGAGCGGATATATACGCACAAGTACAAGCTCACCCACGGCGACTCCGCCGTACTGATCCCGAAGTACTATTCGACGCAGATACAGGTTATGATCAACGTGCTCAACGAGATGCCGAAATCGTCGAACGTGTTGAACGGCTCGCATGGTATAAGCGTGCTGATGGGCAACTCGCTGATGTTCCAGCGGTTCCCGGATCATAACGGTTACGAGGACCCGCAGTTCTCCAATTTCTACGGCCAGACGCTGCCGTTCGTCAAGCGCGGGGTCCCGGTGGAGACGGTGCATATGGAGAATCTGAAGTATCCCGCCACGCTGGCGTCCACCAAGGTGCTGATCATGAGCTACTCGAACATGAAGCCAATGTCGCCTGAGGTGCACCGTTACCTGGCGGCCTGGGTACGTTCCGGAGGCATCCTCGTTTATGTCGGGCGGGATGAAGACCCTTACCAGTCGGTGATGGAGTGGTGGAATACGTCCGGTCTTTCTTTTACCGCCCCCTCTCAACATCTCTTTAAGCTGCTCGGCGTGCCGGGCGCCGCGGGTCGTTACACCGTCGGACGCGGCACGGTGTATATCGTCCGGCAGGACCCCAAGGAATTCGTGCTCCAGCCATCCGGCGATACCGCCTTCGTGTCGCTGATCCGCAGGGCGTATCCGGGGAAGCTCGAGCTCAAGAATAATTTTTACCTGGAGCGGGGCCCCTATGACATCGTATCGGTCCTCGACGAGAACCCCGACGCTGCGCCCTATACGGTACAAGGACCGGTCATCGACCTGTTTGATCCTACGCTGCCGGTGTTGGCTTCGAAAACCGTGAATCCGGGGGAGCAATCATTGCTGTATGACGTTCGCCGGGCGGCTCCGCGTTCGCCAAAGGTGCTGGCGTCGGCGTCTCGGATATATTCGCCGTTGGTTGTAGGACGGTCTTTCGCTTTTGTAGCGAAGAGCCCGGTGAACACGGTCAATGCGGTACGCGTCTGGTTGCCGTCCGAGCCCTCGCACGTGTCGGCCGCCTCTTCCGCCGGCGCCGCGGTCCCGGTGCGGTCATCGTGGGATGCGTCGTCGCATACGGAGCTCCTTGGATTTGATAATAGCCCGGATGGGATAAAAGTTACATTAACGTGGTAAGATTCCTCACGCCTTGCCTGCTGCTGGTCGCCGCCCGCGTCCTGGCGCAGACGCCCGCCCCGCAGGTCCTTGTGTCGACGCCCGCCGCGTCGATGACGCCCGTGGACTACGTCAACCCGCTCATGGGCACCGATTCGAAACCCGAGCTGTCCAACGGTAATACCTATCCCGCCGTAGCCGTGCCCTGGGGCATGAACTTCTGGACGCCCCAGACCGGTAAAATGGGGAGCGGCTGGCAATACACCTACGCGGCGGACAAGATCGTGGGCTTTAAACAAACCCACCAGCCGTCACCCTGGATGAACGACTACGGCCAATTCAGCATCATGCCCGTCACCGGTCGCCTGCAGGTGACGGAGGAACAACGGGCCAGCTGGTTTTCGCACAAGGCGGAGGTTTCCGAGCCATACTACTACAGCGTCTACCTGGCCGACCATGACGTGACCACCGAGATCACGCCCACCGAAAGAAGCGCGCAGTTCCGGTTCACCTTTCCGCAATCCGACAGCTCCTCCATCGTCATCGATGCCTTCAACAAGGGATCGTATGTAAAGGTCCTGCCCGCCGAACACAAGATCATCGGGTATTCGACGCGTTTTGCGCGGGGGCCGTTGCCGGATTTCAGGAATTACTTTGTCATTTATGTGGACAAGGACTTCGCTTTTTCGCGGGTGTTTTCCGACGGGGCGTTGTCCGCGGGCACCGAGCTTTCGGCGGACCACGCGCTGGCGGTGATCGGGTTTTCGACCCGGCGCGGCGAACAGGTGCGCTTGCGCGTGGCGTCGTCGTTTATCAGTTACGAGCAGGCGGAATTGAACCTGCGTCGTGAGCAGGGCGACATGTCGTTCGACACCCTTTGCGCCCGTGCCCGCACTATTTGGAACAGCACACTCAGCCGCGTGTCCGTCTCCGGCGGCACAGTCGACCAGACGCGCACGTTCTATTCCTGCCTCTACCGGATGCTGTTCTTCCCGAACAAGCTCTACGAGATCGACGCCACCGGTCATCCCATCCACTGGAGCCCCTATAACGGCAGGACGATGCCGGGCTATATGTTTGCCGGCACCGGTTTCTGGGATACCTTCCGCGCGTTGTACCCTTTCCTGAACCTGGTTTATCCGTCCGTCGTCCGCGAGATGCAGGAAGGACTGATCAACGACTATAAGGAAGGCGGCTGGCTCCCCGAATGGTCCAGCCCCGGCTATTCGGATGTCATGATCGGCAACAACTCCGCGTCCGTCGTCGCCGAAGCCTATCTAAAAGGGCTGCGCGGCTACGACATCGAAACCCTTTACCAGGCGCTCGTCCACGACGCCTCCGCCGAAGGCCCCCGCGCCGCCGGGCGCGTCGGGGTCAACTATTACGATAGCCTCGGTTACGTCCCTTACGACGCCCACATCAACGAGAACGCGGCGCGGACCCTCGAGTATGCTTACGACGACTTCGCTATATGGTCGCTGGGCAAAGCGCTGGGTAAGCCGGCGTCCCAGATCGATGTGTATCGTCGACGGGCTCTCAACTACCGCAACGTATATGACGCGTCCACGCGGTTGATGCGCGGCCGGAATTTGGACGGCACCTTCGAAAGCCCCTTCAACCCCTTCAAATGGGGCGACGCCTTTACCGAAGGCAACAGCTGGCACTATACCTGGGGTGTGTTTCACGACATCCAGGGCCTGATCGGCCTGGTTGGCGGTAACCGCGCCTTCGTCGCCAAGCTGGATTCGGTGTTTACGCTGCCCCCGGTTTTCGACGACAGTTACTACGGTACCGTCATCCACGAGATCCGGGAAATGCAGATCGCGAATATGGGCCAGTACGCCCATGGCAACCAGCCCATCCAGCACATGATCTATCTCTACGACTACGCCGCCGCGCCCTGGAAGGCCCAATACTGGGCCCGCGAAACCATGAACCGGATGTACCGCGCCACCCCCGACGGCTACTGCGGCGACGAAGACAACGGCCAGACCTCCGCCTGGTACGTCTTCTCCGCCCTCGGTTTCTACCCCGTCACCCCCGCCAGCGATCAATATGCGCTCGGCGCGCCGCTCTTCCCCTCCGCGACGCTCCACCTCGAAAACGGGCACACCGTCGTGATCCGCGCGTCCGACGCCTCGCGTCGCTACGTCTCGCGTCTGACGTTGAACGGGGCGGTGTACGACCGGAACTATATTACCCATTCGGGGTTGCTCAGGGGGGCGGTGCTGGATTTCACGATGTCTGCCGTTCCAAATACTGCGCGGGGCATTGCGCCGGCGGATAGGCCATTTTCAATGTCGCTCGGCCGCTAGGCTTACCTATTTTTAGTCGACAATTTGAGTCCCGGGCCCTTACGGTCCGGGATTTTTCTATATGCTACTATATGTTTCTAAATGGCTATAAACCAACAATTTATTTGGATTTCTCATTCACCGTGTTGTATCTTTGAACAACACAAATTTTACGGTATGGCGAAGTCATTTTATGATTCCGATTATAAAATTGAAATCGGTGAAAAGAGGGTGGAGCAGTATACTTCATCTTATCAAATGAGAGACGGACAGATACCCAAATTGGTTATCATTTATTCCTGCCTCGGTATTTATTTCCTTCCGATTCTTCGGGACCTTTTCAATGACCGTTTCGGCCTTTTCAGCATTATGACGGTCCTATTTTGGGGTTGTTTGTGAATCTCTTGTATATACGCCCTCCGGCTGTTTTATCCAAGGGAGATTAGGGATTTGAAACCCGGTGACGAATATTATCTGCAAATGCTCGAAGAGATGGAGAAGAATAGGATCAATGCATCAATGGCTCCATGGGAAGTGCAGAAAGAGAAGATGGAGATTGACGAGATAGTCAAGGGCAAGTATTTAAAAGAACTCGAACTTGCGCAGGAGGTTTGTTTGTTAGATATCGAGCGCAAGAAGTATCTATATCAAAAGGCGTTATTGTGGGCTA
>NZ_DATJIY010000093.1:0-39455 GCF_035492835.1 Dinghuibacter sp. | reverse complement strand
ATTCACAGCAAAACAGGGAAAAAAGAGGCACCCCTCCCCTCGTCTTGAGCCGCAGGCCGAAAGTCGGCACGCGGGCAGTATCCGGCGCGGGCCAGCCAGCGGAGAGCCGGCGGGCAACCGAGGCGTGAGACTAGAAGTTCCCCTTATTGACATCCCACCAAAGGCGGGTCCCTCCGTTATCGGGTCCGCCGAGCAGGGATTGGACTGCGTTGTTGACGGCGGTTCCGTTGGTCGTATACTCTACCGAAGGATAGGGCAGGCGGCGGATCTGCCCGGAGGTGCTGATCGCTCCGCCGCTGTTGTTGATGACGACGGGGAAGAGTTTGGGGTAGCCGGTGCGGCGGTAGTCGGCCCAGGCTTCCTGACCGTCGGGGAAAATGGCGATCCATTTTTGGGTGATGATGCGCTCCAGCTGTTGCTCCTGCGTGGCGGCGGGGTCCCAGGCGATGGTGATCGCGGAGACGTCGGTGCTGTCGTTGTTGAGGCTGTTGTGCGGGTCGGTGAAGGGTTCTTCGACGCTGGTGTTGTCGGACAGGTAGTTGCCGATGGTTGCCTTCCATTGGGTGAAAGACGTCTGGACGCCGTTCTCGTAGTCGGTCTGCGCATTGCCGGCGCCTGACCAGCCACGGACGGCGGCTTCGGCCTTCAGGAACCAGACCTCGGCCGCGGTCATGATATACTGGGGCGCGGTCTGGGTAAAGGCGGTCGTCGTATTGGGCACGGAGAAGCCGGCATAGAGCGTCCCGGCGGAGCCCACGTCGACACCCGTACGGATGCCGATGTATTTGCCGCCGGCGGCGGGATCCGTGGCGGGAGCGGCGTAGGCCGGGCGACGGGGGTCATTGTAGCCATTCATATAGGAGAGCAGCGCCGCGTTCATGTTGTTGTTGCCCCAGGACGCGGTGACCAGCCAGATGTCGTTGGGCCGGGTGCCGGACTGGGCGATGAGGGCGTCGTCCGAGGGCGTGGCGAGCAACCCGCCAGGGTCGGCCATGGCTTTTTCGGCCTGTGCCTGGGCGGTGGCGGCGTCGGCCTTGACGATCCGCATTGCAAGCCGGAGCCGCAGGGAATTGGCGTATTTAAGCCACTCGGTATAGTCGCCGCCGTAGATCAGGTCGCCGGTAGCCAGCGGTTTGGAACCGGGGTTGGTCGCGATATACGCCTTCAGGTTGGCGACGGCGGTATCTATCTGGCGGAAGAACAGGCTATAGACGGTGTCCTGGCTGTCGTAAGCCACGCTGGTGACCGATGTCCCGGCCTTGCTGTAAGGGATGGGACCGAAACGGTCGGTTACGCGGTCCATGGCCTCTACCTGGATGAGGAGCGCCACGGCCCACATATCGGGTCGTGCCGTGGGCGTTCCCGCGTCCGCGATTTTTTTCACCACGGCCATGATCTGGTTGTACTGGTCCTTGAACCCGTTGACGTTCCAGCCGTCCACCATGAAGTAGTTGGCGTCGTTCTGTCCGCCGTTGAAATAGATGGGCGCCATGAAGTAGCCGGCGTAGGCGTCCGCGTTGAGGTTCTGGGCCGTCTGGTAGTCCGCGTAGATGGACTGCTCCAGCGGGCCGAACGCCGTGGACAGGATAGAGATCGTCTGCTGGTTGCTGAGCGACGAAGGATTGGTGTTATCCTTTTCAAAATTTTTGGTGCAACCCGTCAGCAGGAGTGCGGCCAATATATACGATGAAATCTTTTGCATTGTCGTTGATTGAAGCTTAGAAGGTCAGGTTCAGGTTAATCCCCACATTCCGGGTTGCCGGTTGGTTGAACAGGTCGATACCGGAAAGACCGTTGCCAGTGGACATTGTCAGTTCCGGATCGAAGGGCGCCTTCTTATAGAAGTACACCAGGTTCCTGCCTATAACCGACAAACGGGCGGATTTGAAAAAATGCCCGGTTACCGGCAGGTTATAGCCCAGCGCGGCTTCACGCAACCGGACCACGGTGGCGCTATACATGTATTCCCCGGTTACACCCTTGGTACCACCGATCGTCGTATACCAATTCTTGGCGTCGATGGTCGAAACAGCATTGCCGCTGGCGTCGACCCCGTTGATCTTTACGCCGCCGGAATTTCTTGCGTCGCCGGAGGCCTTGGATACGCCATATTGGTCGAGAACGGCCTGCGTCATCGACAACACCTGGCCGCCGAATTTGCCGTCGACCAGGAAGGTCAGGACGAATTTTCCGTAGGTCAGCGTGTTGCTCCAACCCAGCTGGAATTTGGGGTTGGGGTTGCCTATATAGCTGAAGGCACCGTTGTTGATCTGGGGGGTATATCCGCTGGCCGCGGTTCCGTTCAACAGGACCTGGCCCTGTGCGTTACGCTTGAGGGTATACCCGTAAATGTCGCCGTACTGGCCGCCCTTGGTGAGGTGCGACTCGTAGGCGTTGTTGTAGTTGGAGGTCAGCACAAAGCTGTTGATGCTGTCGCGGGAATCGACGTCGATGATCTTGTTCTTGTTGGCGGCGCCGTTGATCGAGGTCGACCAGGAGAAGTTCTTGGTTTTGACGGCGTCGTTCAACCCGAGCGTAAACTCGATGCCCGAGTTCTGGATATTCCCGGCATTGACGTATCCCGTGGAGTAAAGCGACGCGATCACCGGTTGTATCGGGAAATACTGGTTGTGCGTATTGGTCTTGTAATACGTGAACGTAAAGTTCAGCCGGTCGTGGAAGAACCGCCATTCGGTACCCAGCTCCGTGGAGTTCGTCTTTTCGGGCTTTAGCGTCCGGAACGCGTCGGCGGTATTGAAGACGAGCTGGCCGGCGGCGTTCTGGGTGTTTTGCACGTTGGTCAGGTAGGGCGGTACGGTGTTACCGACCTGGGCCCAGGCGCCCCGTACCTTGGCATAGCTGATGGCTTCGGGCAGGTGGAACATCTGCGTCAGGATCAGCGACAGACCCGCGGAAGGATAGAAGTAGGAAAAGTTCGGGGTGTACGCCAGGTTGGAAGACCAGTCGTTGCGGCCGGTCAGCGTCAGGTAGACCCAGTTCTTGTACGACAGGTCGGCGCTCGCGAACAAGGCCTGTAGCTGGCTGTGCGTTGGGAAGGGCGGGGTGGTCGTGTTCGGGATAGTGGACGTGACGTTGCTCGTCGTGTTGCTGGTACTCCCGGCATACGCGGCGATGGTATTCCCCAGCGTAAAGAAGTCCGGGGTGGACAGGTCGCTCGAGGTGTAGAACCCGCTCGTCCGATCGTCGGTGATGCTATACCCCGCAAGACCGTCGAGCTTGAGGGCGCCCCAGGCGGGGAAATTGAAGTTGGCGATCAGGTCGCCGTACTTATGCTCGGTGGTCTGGTTGCTGAGGTTGAGGTGACCGTTCCCGTTGCTGTTGAATACCCCGATGGTACCGGAGTAGAGGTCGTTCTCGTAGTTATCGGCAATATGATCGACGTCCCCGCGCGCCTGGATGTTCAGCCAGCTGGCTACGTCGTAGCGCACGCTGCCGTTAAACAGGATGCGGTTCCGGGTGGCGACGCTGGGTTGCATGTGCTGTATCCAGAAGGGGTTTTCCTGGTTGGTGGTCCCGTCCTTGAGGAACGGCCAGTTCTGACGGGCAAAACCCGTGGAGTCCGCGTTCAGGTAGTTGTTCTTGTAAGGCGCGATGTCCAGCCCCCGGGGGAAAAGATACAACCCCACCAGCGGGTTGGAATACAAGCCGAGTGCCGGGCTGTTGTCGATCGTCTGGGTGACGTAGTTGATGTTACCGTCGACGGTCAGTTTGTCGTTCAGGAGCTTACCGGTCTCGCGGAGGGTAAAGTTGTTCCGCTCCAGCTTGTTCCCGGGTTCCAGGCCGCGGGCCGAAGTATTGGCATAGGAAAAATAGGTCTGGGCCTTGTCGGACCCCGTGGACAGGTTGATGGCGTTGGTCCAGTTGGTACCCGTTTGGAAATAGTCCTTCAGGTTGTCGTGCGTCCCGGCGGTCAGCTTCGCGCCCCAGCTATCGGGCGCGTTCGCCGACGTCTGTCCATAGGTATTTTGGAAGTCCGGTTTGTATGCCGGCGTGGACGCCTCGAGCGAAGACGAGAAGTTGACGACGGCCTGGCCGGTCCGCCCCTTTTTGGTGGTGATCAGGATTACCCCGTTCTGGGCCTGGCTGCCGTACAGGGCGGCCGCCGAGGCGCCTTCCAGGACGGTGATGCTGGCGATGTCTTCGGGGTTCAGGTTAGAGATACCGTCGCCTCCGTCGGGTGTGCCGCCATAGGTGTTCGATGGTTGTGCGTTGGCGTTGGCGCCGTTGCTGATGGGGATACCGTCGATCACGTAAAGCGGCTGGTTGTTCCCGCTGGCGGAGCGGCTGCCGCGGAGGAGCACCTTGGTGGAGCCGCCCACGCCGGAGGCGCTGGGGGCGATGGTTACACCGGCTACCTTACCGCTCAGGGAGTTCATCAGGTTGTCGGTCTTTACCCGGTTCAATTCATCGGTGCCGATCTGCTGCGTGGCGTACGTCAGGGACTTTTCCGACCGGCGTACCCCGAGTGCGGTGACGACGATGTCCGTCAGGGCCGTTTGCGCGGGAACGAGGGCGACGTGCAGCGTCCGGCTGTCGCCCACGGTTACGCGTTTGGTTTCATAACCGACAAACGAAAATTCGATGACGTCGCCGGTTTCGGCGGTAATCGAAAAGGCGCCGCCGGCGTCGGTCACCGTGCCTCGGTTGGTGCCGGCGATCGTTACGCTGACCCCGGCCAGTGGACCGCCCTGCTGGGACACCACCGTACCGGTCACGGGCGCCGGAGGCGGCGGCGGAAGGGCCGCGGAGGCCGGGATTTCCTTTTTAATGGCGATGAGGTTGTTCTCTATGGTATAGGTCAGCTCCCTACCCTGGAAACAGGCGTCCAGGGCCTGGCGGATGGTGGCATTCCGGAGGTGGAGCTCCACGGGCCGCTCACTCTGTATGTCGTTGTATTTGTAGACAAAAGAGTAATGGGTTTGTCCCTCGATGGCCGAGAACACCTGCTGTAAGGACAGGTTTTTGCCGGAAAGGGATATGTTCTGCGCATTTCCCCGGGCGCTGACTTGAAATGTTGCAGCTAGTAATAAGACAGATGTCAGTCTCATAATTAGTAGCATTTTAGCAATCGGATTCATAAATTTGAACACATTTGGTTTTACGTGAAGAATTCGTCTTGAGAACATGGATGATTTGCGGAGGAACCAGGTCGCCGGGAGTGTTGCAAGCGCTTCCGGTTTTTTGGTTTTTGGAGGGATCAGATAGTCATAGCGCAACCGTTTTGGGTGATGAATGTGGTTATGAGAGGACGATGATTTTTTTGCCCTCGATCCTGAAGCGGATGCCGATCAGCTCCATGACGTGGAGCACCTCGGTGACATCGGCGGTGCGGGGGATCTTGCCCACGATCTCGTCCCGCGGGACGTTTCCCTGGTAAACGACGTCGACGTCATACCACCGGGCGATCTGGCGCATGACCTCGTCCATCCGGGTCCGGTCGAAATAGTAGTAACCGTCTTTCCAGGCAACGGTAGCGGCGGTGTTGACCGTTCGGGTCGTGATGCCGGCGTCTTCGAAAGCGCCTTGTTCGCCTGGCTTGAGCACCACGTCCGGTCCATGGTGACGTAGCGCAACGGCGCCTTCCAGCAGGGTCGTCCGGACGATCTGCTCGTCTTCATAAGCCATCACGTCAAAGCGCGTCCCCAGCACCCGGGTCTGTGTTTGACCCGCGCGCACGATAAACGGTTTGCGCGTATCACGGGCCACTTCGAAATACACCTCGCCGGTGATGTCCACGGTCCGGTCGCCGCCCGAAAAGGCGGCGGGGAAGCGGATGGACGACGCGGCGTTCAGCCAAACCTTCGTACCGTCCGGCAGCGTCACCTGGTATTTGCCGCCCCTCGGGGTGATCAACGTATTGTAGACGGGCGTCGTGTCCGCCGCGTTCCCCGCTTCGTAGGCCAGCCGGCCGTCCGCCAGCTTGACGACCTTACTGCCGCCCTGCCGGCTCAGCAAGCCTTGCCGGGCGCCGTTGAGGTCTACCTGTCCGCCTCCCGACAAGACCAGTACGGCGCGGTCGGCTCCGGGGGTGATCGTCGGTATTTGGGCGACCTTTGCGGCCGGCGGCGTGTGATGAAGCGCCCGGTACGCCAGCGGGCCGCCGGTAAGCAGGACGACGGCTGCCGCGGCCGCGGCCCAGCGTACCGCGCGCCGCCCGTACAGCGGGAGGCGAAGACCGCCCTTGTCGACGGACAGGACTTTCTCCAACAGGGGCTGCCCGGCGTCTTCGGGTTCGCCGGTGGAGGCCTCGGTTTGTTCCAGCAGGCGCCGGATGGCCTCCTGTATGGGCGCGGCCATGGCGGGGTCGCCTATCAGCGCCTGCCATTCCGTCTCTTCCGCCGCAGTCAGGGCGCCCGACATCGATCGCTCCAAAAGGTATTGTATCCGTTCGTGTTGCATGAATTGGGGGTCTCTTCCTAGTATGAACACCGGGAAGGAGATTAGGACTATCGGCGCCCAAAAAAAATTTACAAGGGATGCCCGTGGGCCTCCAGGTACTGCCGGATAAAACGGAGGGAAGTGACCAGTACGTTTTTTACGGTATTGGGGGAGAGGTGCAGGGCTGTGGCGATCTCGGGGATCTTCAGACCCTCGTCCCGGCTCATCCGGTAGATACGGCGGCGCTGGGTGGGCAGCAGCCGGACGGCTTCGGCGATCAGACGGCTGACTTCGTGGAAGTGAACGGTGTCGAGGGTGGTCTGGTCGTCCTCGTGCAAACCGAGGGAAGAAAGACCGTCCCGGCGGAGGTTTTTCCGGCGGAGGTACTTGTAGCATTCGTTCGAAGCCACCGTAAATACCCAGGCGTTCAGGTTCTGGACGTCCGCCAGCTTGTCCCGTCCCATCCATAACCTGACAAAAGTCTCCTGCAGCACTTCTTCCGTATCCGCGGCGGAAAGCGTGAGTTTGAGCAGGAAGGGACGCAGGGTAGGGAAATAGGCATGGAACAGGAGGCCGAAAGCGGCCTCATCCCCTTGCGCGATCTGTTCCAGAAGCACGGGTTCATTATGTAAACGGGGCGTGGGCAAGGCGTGCAAATTACAGAAATTCGTACCTTTTCTTCCAACAGGGACGACTCATGACAAAAGTAGCGCTGATGGTTTCACTGGCGGTCCTGGCGATCGCCGGTCTCAAGGTGGGTGAGAAAGCCCCCGATTTTACGCTGACGGATCAGAACGGTAAGCCCTGGTCGCTCCACGACCGGTTGGGCAAAAAATATATCGTCATTTATTTCTATCCGAAAGACGAGAGCCCGGTCTGTACGAAGGAGGCCTGCGCCTTCCGGGACAACTACGACAAGTTCACCAAAAAGGGGGCCGAGGTCGTGGGGATCAACGGGGCCTCCGCGGCCTCACACCGTTCCTTCCAGGAAAACCACCAGCTGCCCTTCACGCTCCTGAGCGATAGCGCCGACCGCGTCCTGAAACTATACGGAGTCCACGGCGCCCTGGGTATGACAGGCCGCCAGACATTCGTCCTGGACCCCACCGGTAAGATCATCTATACCTATAAGGGGCTGCTCCAGGGGACAAAACACGAGGAAGAAGCCCTGGCGCATATCCCGGGGAACCCGTAATTTACGGGGCGTATGAAGCCATTCCTTATCCTTTTTGCCGTTCTGGCGGCGCCCCGTTTGCTCAATGCCCAGACCTTCGAGGGGAAAGTCGTCTACCAGCTCACCTATACCAGCAAGCTCAAAGGCCTCTCCAATGACCGGCTGGCCAACGCCATGGGCGACAGAAGCGAATACTATATAAAGGGCGGTGACTACAAGACGGTCAGCAACGGTACCATTTTTCAATGGCAACTGTACCGCAACCACGAGAACCGGATATACAATAAAACCCTCAAGTCAAACGCGCTCCTTTTTGCGGAGGGCGCCTCCAACACGGATACGGTGTACAATACCAGCCTGGTTTTCGGCGCCGTCACGATCCTGGGTCACTCCTGTGACGAGGTCGTGCTCAACTGCCGGTCGGGGGTGCAACAATACTACTTCAGTCCCTCCTTTGGGGTGGACAGCGAGCTCTTCCGCTTACACCGGTATGGCAACTACTATGAATACATTTCCCGGGCCCACGCCATTCCACTGAAGTATGTCGTCGATACGCCCCAGTTCATCGTCGAAGCCACTGCCGTCCAGGTAACTCCGATGACCCTCGACGCTTCTTTTTTTGCCCTGCCCCAGGGGGTGCTGTTACAACCCATGCCCCAAAATTAAGACCATGCGGTTCCTTTACTTTTTCCTGCTGTCAGGATCGGGCTTTTTCCTTCCAGGGCTCAACGCCGCCGCCCAGGTGGACGTACGGCACTACGGTTTTCATCTTACGCTCCATGATTCGACCAACCGGATCGATGGCTGGGCCGACATAACGGTCGCGTCCGTCTCCGCGGGTCGTTTTCACCTCGACCTGGCGCCGTCCATGCGTGTCAGCCGTCTCACCGACAATGGCCGGACGATCGGCTTTGCGCGGGACACGAGCGGATTAACCATCCGGGTATCGGCCGGCCGGCACCACACCTACCGCGTCGTATATTCGGGCGTTCCGGCCGACGGGCTGATCATCCGGGTCAACAAGTTCGGACAACGAACGTTCTTTGGGGATAACTGGCCAGACCGGGCGCACCAATGGCTGCCTTGCGTGGATCGCCCGGGCGACAAGGCCCCGGTGGATTTCTATGTGACGGCCCCCGGTCAATACCAGGTGGTCGCCCCTGGACGTAAGCTGGCAGACGCCCTGCTTTCGGGGCATCGCCGGTTGACCCACTGGCAGGAGAAGGTCCCCATCCCGACCAAGGTCATGGTGATCGGCGTAGCGCAATTTGCCATCAGCGCCCCGGTATATGTGGAGGGAATACCTGTATTTACGTATGTTTTCCCCGAAAACCAGGGACCGGGTTTCCGGGACTATGCGGTGGCCACGCGTATCCTGCCCTGGTTCATACACCGGCTGGGGTTCTATGCGTATGAGAAGCTGGCCAACGTCCAGTCCAAAACCATCTTTGGCGGAATGGAGAACGCCAGCGCCATCTTCTACTTCGAGAACTCGGTGGGCACGGGGCGTGCGATGGAATCGCTCATGGCCCACGAGATTGCGCACCAGTGGTTCGGGGACGAAGTGACCGAGACCGACTACCGCCACCTTTGGCTGAGCGAGGGGTTCGCCACCTACATGGAGCATTGCTACCGGGAATCCCGGTATGGCGCGGATACGCTGCGGGCGGACCTGACCCACGACCGCCGTACGGTGCTGGCTTTTGTCCGCCGGCACCCGGATGTACCGGTGGTAGATACCGGGTTGAAGGGCGGGTACATGCGGCTCCTCAACGCCAACAGCTATCAAAAGGGCGGCTGGGTCCTTCATATGTTGCGCCGGCAGCTCGGCGACAGCCTCTTTTGGACCGCCATACAGCGCTATTACGCGCGGTATGCGGGCCGGAACGCCTCCACGGACTCCCTGCGCCTGGTGCTGGAGTCCGTCAGCGGGCAGGATCTGCGGCCATTTTTTACGCAATGGCTCTACACCCCGGGGGTACCGCAAATACGCGTCACCCGGGCGTCCCCAACCCAGGTCCGGTTGGAGCAGTCGCAGGACCCGTTGTTCCGGTTCCCGCTGGAATACACGGTGAACGGGCGTCTTTCCGTCGTCCGGGTGACCGGGCGCACGACGCTCGTGGACGTGCCCGAAGGGGCGGTCGTGCGCTGGGATCCGGATGTGAACCTGCTGGCGGACATCGAGGTCGAGACCAAGGTCAACCCATGAAAACGGCATCCAGCATCAGATAGGCGCCCGAATACAAAAAGAAATCCCGGCAGATAAGGGCAGGTCGGCGGCACCAGGGTTTGGCCGGAAGCTTCTTCAGCGAAAGATGAAGCAGCAACCCCAGGAGCAGGAAACAAAGACCGGTTTCACGGGTGTGTGTGGCATGCATATCCTTAAGAGAGAGAAACGGCTAATTTTCCACACGGGTTTGTTAAATAAATACTAGTCGCCGGCGTTTTGCGCGCGTATTATTGTTGACTATGCGACTTGCCATATCTGTAATATTCCTTTGCAGTCTGTATGCCTGTGCCAAACACGCGGGTACTCCTTCCTCCGGTTCCGGTACCGGTGGGGGAAGCACGACGGACACGGTCATCACTCCTCCCACGGATCCAGCCGTTTCCCCGACGGTAGGCTTTTTTCTGAACGACTGGAAATCCAAAACCTTTGCCGCGCCCGGCACCACGCCGGGGACCGTGGGGAGCTCGCCCGCGACCGACCAGCTCACCATCGACATCAGCAAGGTCCTGACCAAGGTTTCGCCCTACGTCTATGGGAACAACTCCAACCTGTGGATGACGCAGATCATCGACCAGGCGCCGCTGATGGGTTACCTGAAGGACCTCAACCCCGGGATCATCCGCGCCCCGGCGGGGAGTATCAGTGACCTGTACTTCTGGAACCAAAGCGCGGCGGCGCCGGCAGACGCCCCCGCGCAGCTGTATGCGAACGGCCAGGAGTCCGCGGCGGGTTACTGGTTTGGCGGCAATACGGCCTCCTGGACACTCAGCCTGGATAATTATTATGCCGTCCAGGCGGCGACAAGCGCCACCGGGGTGATCACCGTCAACTATGGATACGCACGCTACGGCACCGGTCCGAGCCCGGTATCGGCCGCGGCCCACCTGGCGGCGGACTGGGTCCGGTACGACAAAGGGCGCAGCAAATTCTGGGAAGTGGGCAACGAAAACTACGGGAACTGGGAAGCGGGTTACCAGATCGATCCGTCCACCAACCAGGACGGTCAGCCGGCGCTGATCACGGGCGACCTGTACGGAAAGCACGTAAAGGTGTTCGTGGATTCGATGCGGGCCGCGGCGCAGGAGGTGGGGGCCACGATCTATATCGGCGCCTTCCTCGAAGACAGCCCGCCGTACGCGGGGGCCTACCAATCCCTGGTGAGCTGGAACCAGGGCGTATTGAGCGAAGCAGGTGGCGCGGTGGACTTTTTTATCGTCCACGACTATTTCACGCCTTATAACGACAATACCACCGCCGCTAACATCCTGTCCACCGCGACGACGGTTCCGGCCAGCGCCATGACCTACCTGCAACAGCAGATGACAGCGGCCGGCGTCGCACAGAAACCGATTGCGCTCACCGAATGGAACATCCAGGCAGTAGGGTCCAAACAGGACGTGTCCTATATCGCCGGGATGCACGCCGTCAAGGCCCTTGGCGCCATCATCAAAAACAGCTTCGGGGAGGCCAGCCGCTGGGACCTGGCCAACGGATGGAACAACGGGGACGACATGGGTATGTTCAGCGAAGGCGACGAGCCCAATGTGCCCCAATGGAACCCGCGGCCGTCTTTTTTCTACCTCTATTATTTCCAGAAATTCTTCGGGGACCGGATGGTTTCGGATACGCTTCATTCGTCGGGTGGGGACCTGACCACGTATTCCTCCTCGTTTTCTTCGGGACAGGCGGGTACGATCGTCGTCAATTCCGGGACGGCCGCCCATACCCTGTCGATCGATTTCAGGAATTTCGCGGCCGGGAGCCAGTACTATTGGTACGTGCTCACCGGGGGGACGGACAACGGCGACTTCTCGGGAAAGGTATACGTAAACGGTACCGCCCCCACAAACGCCACCGGCGGTCCCCTGGGATATGCCACCCTCAAGGCCTATGCCGCGCCCCTGACGGGCACCATCTACCTCTCCGTGCCGGCCCGTTCGGTTATTTACCTCGTGGCGGACAAAAAGGGCTAGGGCAGCTGACATACGGTTGTCAATGACCGGGGTATCTTTGACCCATGACCAGCCGCCAGATTGCAGGGATCCGGCTTCACAGCCAGCAGATCGCCGGGACCGGGGTTTCGGACCCCGCGGCGTTGGTGCGCCGGATGGGTTGTCTCCAGGCACAGGACTTCGCGGGCGCCAAGTGGGCCCTCGCCACGCGGCTCCCCGGCATCGGGGAGACGGACATCGACCGCGCTTTTCAGGAAGGCGCCATTTTGAGGACGCATGTCCTGAGACCGACGTGGCATTTTGTATCTCCGCACGACATCCGGTGGATGCTCCGGTTGTCCGCGCCAAAGATCCGGGCCCTCAGCCAGGGGCTGCACCGGAAGCTGGGTATCGATGCGGTGGCGCTCCGGCGCAGCAAAACCGCGTTGGGGAACGCCCTGGCGGGGGGCAAACGGCTCACGCGGGCGCAGCTCCTGGCGCCGCTCCGGAAAGCCCGGGTCAATACCGACGATATACGCATGGGTTTTTACCTCATGGACGCCGAGGTCGAGGGTTTGATCTGCAGCGGCGGCAGGGAGGGAAAGCAATTTACTTATTCCTTACTCGACGATCGGGCGCCTTTTTCGGACCCGGTGGATGCCCGTTCCGCGGTAGTCGAGCTGGCCACGCGTTACTTCCACAGCCGCGGACCCGCTACGGTGTACGACTTCGCCTGGTGGAGCGGTTTGACGATTTCGAGGGCGCAAGGGGGACTGGAAGCGATCCGGCATACGCTTACGCATACGGTCGTCCGGGGTCAGGCGTATTGGTTTCCCCGTGATTGCATGGCTTTTTCGCGGCCCTCGGTGCGCCTGCTCCCGGCGTATGACGAATATACCGTAGCTTACCGCGATAGGGCGGATGTACTGGCGCCGGAGGCCGGGGAAACGACCGGGAACGGGATTTTCCGGCCGATACTGGTCGTCAACGGGCAGGTAACGGGCGTTTGGAAACGGACCGAAACACGCGCCGCCATAACCCTGGAAGTCAGCCCGCTGCAACCGCTCGGCCCGGGTGCCACGCGGCTGTTGGCGGCGGAAGTCCAGTCGTTTGGCCGATACGCCGGCAAACCGGCGACATTGGTCTGACATCTGTCGCCGGTCTTATCTTCGCAAGAATCGGGTTTTCCTCCGGCAGGTGCGCAGGTAACTTTGTCTCATCAAAATTGCCAGCAACATGGAAACGCAAAAAGACATCAACTACCAACGGATAGCGGAAGCTATCACCTTCTATACGGAACACTTCAGGGAGCAGCCCTCCCTGGACACCGTGGCGGCGCACGTGCACCTGAGCCCGCACCATTTCCAGCGCATGTTTCACGAATGGGCCGGGGTGACGCCTAAGCAATTCCTGCAGTACATCAGCCTGGAGCACGCCAAGGGGCTCCTCCAGGCGCCCGGCGCGACCCTTTTCGACACCGCCTTCGAAACGGGGTTGTCGGGGACGGGGCGGCTGCACGACCTGTTCATCAAAATCGAAGGCATGACGCCGGGGGAATACAAGAACGGCGGGAGCAGCCTGGTGATCCGCTACAGCTTTGCCGAAAGCCCCTTCGGCCCGCTGATCGTCGCTTCCACCGACAAGGGCATTTGTCACCTGGCCTTTGCCGACAAGGGGGTGGGCGATGCGTTTAACGAGCTGCAGCGCCAGTTCCCCAACGCCACGTTCCAACAGTTCACCGACGCCCAGCAGCAACAAGCCCTGTTTATTTTCACCCAGGACTGGCGGCAATTGCGGGACATCAAGCTTCACCTGAAGGGGACACCGTTCCAGCTGAAGGTATGGGAAACCCTGTTGTCCGTTCCGCTCGGCGGGTTGACGACCTATGGCGACATCGCCCGCGACATCGGCGACCCCAACGCCGCCCGGGCGGTTGGCTCCGCGGTCGGCGACAACCCGGTAGCCTTCCTGATCCCCTGTCACCGGGTGATCCGTTCCAGCGGAGCCTTTGGACAATACCACTGGGGCATCGCCCGGAAGACGGTGATGATCGGTTGGGAAGCGGCCAGGACGGCACCGGGTTTCAACTCTGGTTTCAACGAAAACTAAAAGCCATGCAAAGCATCATAGAACGCCTGAAGGCCAAGGACTGGACGCGGGCGGCCGAAGACCTGCACACGCAGGGCTACAGCCACCTGCCCCGGGTCCTTACCTGGGCGGAATGCGCGGCGCTGACGGCTGCGTATACCCAACCCGACGCCTACCGGAAAACGATTCAAATGGAGCGCTACCGTTTCGGGCAAGGGCAATATAAGTACTTCCGTTACCCGCTGCCTTCGTTGATCGCCGATATCCGCGCTACGGTGTATCCATTTTTGGCGCCCGTCGGTAACCGGTGGATGGAGGTCCTGGGTGAAACCACGCGGTATCCTCCCGGCCTGGAAGACCTGCTGGCCTCCTGCCGTGCGCACGGGCAAACCGAGCCCACCGCGCTGATACTCTCCTATACCACCGGCGGATTCAACACCCTGCACCAGGACCTTTACGGAGATGTATACTTCCCGATGCAGCTCGTCCTTTTCCTCGACGAGCCCGACGAAGACTACACCGGCGGAGAATTCGTCCTCACCGAACAAGTACCCCGCGCCCAGTCAAAAGCTACCGTGCTCACGCCCCGGCGGGGAGACATGCTGGTCTTCACCACCAGCTTCCGCCCGATCAAGGGCAGCCGCGGTTATTACCGCGCCCACGTCAAACACGGCGTCAGCCCTGTCCGCGGTGGGCACCGGCATACGGTGGGGATTATTTTTCACGACGCGGCGTCGTAGTTTTGTGTCATGATCAGACCCGCCACGCCGCGGGCCGCGGGCGCGCGGCGGCCGTGAGCGGCGAACCATAAATATGGGCCGTCGCAAAGACTTGCAACGGCCCAGAGCCATTAACCTATGTGCCTTATTTAACTTTGGAAAAACCTTTCAGTGTAGCGTTGGTCCGTCCCGGTTTAGAATTGGTCGCCTAAGCGTTTGTTGAAACGGACGATGTGGTAGGAAACGAACAGCGCGATGGCGATAAACGTAGCGATGCCCGCAGTGACTTCGAGGGTAATACTGTTGTTCATAACGATGTTGTTTTCGTGGTTCGGATTATCTGTTGTCATAAGTAAAACGGATAACCTCTCAAAAGACACCGCGGTTTTCAACTTTTTTTTCGAAAAAACGGGCGGCCGTCAGAGACCCTGCGGCCGCAGGGCCTTTTCGAGCGCGTTCCCGTCGATGAGCGCCCAATGCTCGATGATTTTTCCATCCGCGACCCGGAAAAGTCGGTAGCCACGGATGGACACCTCTTTGAAGGTAGGCGGTATCCCCCGCCAGGTTCCGATGTGCCGCATCCGCATCGTGATCAGCACGATGCTTTTATCGCCTTCGGTCAATTGGTGATCGATGACGGTATGGTGCTCAAAGGAGGCGGACGTGAGCGCTATCCAGCGACGGACGCCTTCGGCGGTCGGAGGGAGATCGGGGGGAAGACCGTGGTCGACGTAGTCCGGGTGGAGGTCGGGAACGGCGCCGTTGTTCCACGTGCGCTCGATGTAGTGGGTGATTATTGCTGCTATCATGCCGCGAAGCTAGGCGCCGCGAGATGCAAAAGCCTGTGACGTTCGTCACTTTCGCAACCGCGCGCGGATACGGCTCAGGGATTCGCGGCTGACGCCGAGATAGGAGGCCAGCTGGGTCTGCGGCACGCGTTGGATCAACGCGGGTTCGTGCTGCTTCAGCCAGGCGTAGCGTTCTTCAGGGGTGTACAGTTTGAAGAGGTCGGCGTGCCCCTGTTCCTGGATGAGCAGGCTCTCCAGCAAGGAGCGGCCCCATCGTTCGACCTCGGGCGACCGGTCATACAATATTCGGAGCGCAGAGCCTTCGAGGGTGAGCGTAGTGGTACGCTCCATGGCTACCAGCGAGCAATCGGCGGCAGCGCCGCTTCGCAGGCTTTTGAGGTTGGTGGCGAATGCGCCTTCGAAAAGGAACCGCAAATTTATTTCCTTCCCATCCTTCAGGTAGCGCACGCGCACCGCCCCTTGTTCGATGCCGTGGATATGACGAGCCGGGGCGCCTTCCCTTAGGAGGTAGGTGCCCCGGCCCCAGACATGGCGTGATGCTGCAGTTTGGACAAGGAGTGAAGCTTCCGGCGACAAGCCGTCAAAGAGCTCAGGCATGCTGGAAGAACCGGTGAAAGAACAGCAGCTGGTACCGTATGGAGTTGCTCCAATAGGTCCAGGCGTGCCCCCCGGGACGGGTGATAAAGTCGTGGGGGATGTTGCGCTCCACGAGGAGGTTGTGGAGGTTTACGTTGACCTTGTAGAAAAAGTCGTCGGTGCCGCAGTCGAAGATGAGCGCAAATGGCAGCGTGTTGGGGTGGAGCAGGTATACGAGGTTTACGACGCTGTGGTCCTCCCAGCGTTCAGGGTATTTGTCGTAGGGGCCGAGCTGGTCTTTGATGTTCCAGTTGTCGGGGAAGGGTCTCAGGTCCACGCCGCCGCTCATAGAGCCGGCTGCGCCATAGATGTCCTGGTGGCGGAAGCTGAGGTACAACGCCCCGTGACCGCCCATGCTGAGACCGGTGATCGCGCGGCCGGACCGGTTGCGGATGGTGCTGTAGTGATTGTCTATCCAGCCCACCAGCTCGGAGCTGACAAAGGTTTCGTAGTGTGAACCGGTGTCGACGGGGCTGTCGAAGTACCAGCTGTTGAAGCGGCCGTCAGGGCAGACGATAATCAGGTGATAGGCGTCCGCGTCCTGGGCGACTCCGGGGATGTTCCGGACGTAGTCGGCGTAGTTACCGCTATAGCCGTGGAGCAGGTAGACGACCGGGTAATGTTTGTCGCGGTCGTAGCCGTCGGGAAGGATCACCACTGTTTTGATGTCCTTGTGCATCGAAGGGCTGTAGACGGCGACGGTGTCGACGTGGGCCGCGTACGCCATTCCGGCGCGCAGCAGCAGGAGGAGAAGGATTAAAGAGCGCATGCGCAAAAGTAGGTTATTCGGCGCCTTGTACCTCGAAGGTCGTTTCGCCATAGAGGGGTGTGCCCTGGGCGCTGATCCCCTGGACGACGAGGACGTACTTCCCGGGCAGGTCGGAGGTAAAGAAGCGGACCACGCCATCCCCCTTTTCGGGCAAAGATACCTGCGGGTCCCAATACAGGACATTCCGGTAATCGGGCAGACGCGACGCCTTTTGCGCGTTGGTGGCGTAGGTGGGACTATAAAAGGTCCGTTTGGCCTGGAGGCCTTCGTAGTCCAGCGCCGTGGCGTGCGGGTCGAGCTGGTAGCCGTTCAGGTCGCCGCGATAGGTGGTCCAGTTGAGCAACCCGGTAAAGAAAACGCCTCCCAGGAAATACCGGCGCGTAAGGACTTCCAGCCGGCGCAGTTTCAGGGGATCGTATTTCATAAACTGGTCGGTGTTAAAGATGGGCACCCCATCCAGCAGGATAAAGGGGTCTTCGTCAAACGGCTGGGCCGCGGGACCGTTGTAGGCCCAAAGGTGGAAGTGCTCTCCCTTCCGGTAGACGTTGACGAGCTGGACATACTCCCGCAGGACCTCCTCCATGGTGGTGAAGCGTACATAGTCGTCGAGCATGTAGGTCAGGTCGGGATGGAGGTAAAAAGCCGTGGTGTCCGCCGCCGGGGGCAAAAAGGGCGACTGGGAGCGCATGGCCGCATAGGCGTTCTGTACCTGCATCGAAAGGCTGTGCTCCGTAAGCGTGACCGGATTGTCCAGCGGCGGGGCGAAAGCGGGCAGCGGATAAGCGGGGTAGATCTCGGAGAACGGGTTATCCACGTCTATACGATAGAAGCTGTCCAGAGTGGCCAGGTTGGTCTGGACGACAATCTGTGAAGTGCCGAACATATCCGGGAAATTGAAGGCGACGCGGCCCGACGAATCGCTGATGGCGGTCTGGAAGAGGGTGCGGTTGCCGGGCGCGGAGCAGTAGGCTTCCATATTGACGCCCGGGGCGCCGCTCCGCGTATCCACGACCCGGCCGGTGACGAGGTGTCCGTTGTACTCGGGGGCATAGGTGAATACCGGTGTCGTGTCCTTTAATACGTCTTCCCAGCGGAAACGCCGCCAGCCCCGAGTCAACAGCAGGTTGTCCAGGGCCTCCGGGTGGTCGAAATAGTACCCGGGGTGCGATACGAGACCGCCGAGGTCCGACGTCAGCCAGAGGTAGTTGTAAATGTTTTGCTCGGGGACGCTCTGTAAGGAGTCCAGCCGGTAGGCGGCTACCGAAAGGTCCGTTCCGGTGAGACCCGCCGGGGCCCCTACGTGAACGCTGACGCCTGAACGCGTGTTATAATGGAGCTTGTCCGTTTCCAGCCGTAGCCCGTGGTCGTCGCCGGGCTGCTTGAACCAGAGGCGCTCGCAAACCGGCTGGCGGTCGTCGTTAAAGACGGTCAGGTGGGCGATCCCCGCTTCCAGCTTCGCCGGGTCGACATAGAAGGTGGCCTGTCCATCCGTTAGAGGGGCCGCCTCCGCGACTTCCATGCTGGCGTTGGAGTGGACCAGCAAAAAGACCCTGCCCGCGTTCGTCGAGCGAACGGCGATCCGAAGCCGCCCGTCCGCCGCGGTGTCCAGGTGCAGGACGTAGCCCTGTGCGTAGGCATCCGGCAGCGCCAGGGTGGTGTCGCCTATCCTTACCCGGTAGCGTCTGCCGGCCTGGGGCGTCAGCTCGAAGCGTCCCATGCCCTGGGCCCGGGGGCTAACCCGTTGGAGGGTATCCCCGCGATCATCGATAAGTACGCCGGTGACATCCAGGGGGTCGCCATAGGCGTCCGTCGCCTGGAAGGCGATGGTCGACGGAATACCGTCGACGAGGTTCCCTCCCTCCGGGAAAAACGCGACCCGCGGCGCGGGCGGTGTTTTCGCCGGCGGGGCAGGCAAAGCCTGACGGGTATTGATGACGGAGATGTTTTTTTCAAAATAATACGAGGCCGGCTCGTTCCTCATCCAACGGGTATAAGCCCTCAGGGTATAGACGCCCGACGCCAGCGTGGATGGCAGATACAGCGACCCGGCGCCGCTGCCCGCGTCCAGGGATATCTTGGCCTGGAGGGCGGGTTTACCGCGGGCGTCCAGGATTTCTACGTAGGCCACCCGGCTTAGGGAAAGCGGCTTTCGGTTGGCCGCGGAGACGTCGTAGCACTTGAACCAGCACAGCTCCCCGCAGAGATAGTAATCCTTGTCGGTTTGCACAAAGACCTTTTCATACAGGTGCGTGCCGCGGTAGGCGGCCCAGTGCCGTAAGAGATCGTCCTGGGCCCGTAGGTAACCCTGCAGGGACAAAAAGGTTAGGAGAATACTCAGCTGTTTCATTCGTACTGTTTATTGCCAGAACCAGGGTTGGGTCGTAGTGCCGCCCAGTTGCCGGCAGTCCACGCACTCGATGAGGTTGGAAACCCACCCCGGACCCATGGGGTTCATCTCTATGGGTACGTATATGCCCATCGGCGGATGGTCCGTATTGATCGGGGGAACGGGCGCTATGCCGGTAAAGAACCAGGTATAGAGACCCTTTGGCACGGAGGGGACGATCGTGTCCGGTTCGGGACAGGTAAAGATGTAGGGCCAATAAGGGGGGCGTCTCGCAAAAATCCGGAGCGTTTGTTCGGATGACACGTTGACAAAACCCACGACCGTCTGGGAGGGGTCGCTGACGCAATGGATGTTGCCCTTCAGGTTGGAGGGCAGCGGGTCGAAGATGGAGCCCAGGTTCTCGGTATTGGACTGCATCAGCAGGAGGTAGTTGTAGCAGTCGGCGCTGAGGGCGTACTGGTGTACGTTGATGCTGTATTCCACGCTCAGCCGCTGGTCGCCTTCCGCGATAAAGGTGAGGGGGAACTCGGACACGACGTCGTGGGATAGCTTGGTGCTGGTGTAGATCAGGATGTCGGTGGAGCTGTCTCCCTTCCAGCACGTGAATATCTGATTCCCGGGTGGCCGGACGATGACGGTGTCGGTCACGGGGTCGAATTCCATGGAGCTGTATTCGGCGGAGTTGTATTCCCAGGTTTCGGAGTAAGACCACTGGTAATAACGGGTGTTGTCCGAGGGGTTATGGGTATTGACGTTCACATAGACGCCGTCCGTTCCCTTGTACATGATGCTGATGCTGTCGATGGGCGGGTTGGGGATGACGTGGACATAGTCCGACTGGTATTCGACGTCCCCGGCGGTATGTATGTCAAGGCGGTAGGTTTTGGTCGTGTCCAGCGGGAGCGCGCCGAAGGTGTACGTGCCGTTGGCTCCGGGGGCGGAGGCGTAGGTGGTGCCGTCGGAGCCTTCCAGGGCGACCGTGGCGCCCTCTTCAAACACCTCGCTGGCCGTGTCGGTAAGGGGCACCGACCGGCTGAGGATAATGGTGGAAGGGCCGGCCCCCGCGTTGATGTTGCCCTCGACCACCAGGTAGCCGGTGGGCGGGTTGTTCAGGTGCGGGCTGTAGGGCTTTACGCAACCCGCGATGCATATGCAACATATGATACCGAAACGCCTCATATTTAAAAGCGGATGTTGAAGTTTATGTATGGGATGGCGCTACCAAAGATGGAGAGCTTGTATCCGTTGACGACCCCGTTTTGTGAAACGAAATAGACCGAGTAGGGGTTTTGACGCCCGGTCAGGTTATATACCCCGATCGTCCAGGAGTTATGCGTCTTCTGGTGGATCTTGTGGTTGCCTTCAATGTTCATGGCGAGGTCCATCCGGAAATAATCGGGGATGCGGTAGGCGTTCCGGTCTGAGTACAGCGCCCGCTCGGAACCCGCGTAATAAAATACGCCGATGGGGAGCGTGATTGGGCGGCCGGTGTTGTAGACCGTGTTTAGAGAAACGCTGAAGCGGTGGTTGACCTTGTAGTTGCCGACCAGGTTGACGTCGTGCGGCTCGTCGTAGCTGGCTGGGTACCAGTTGCCGCCGTTGACGATTTCACCGGCCAGGGGGTCGTTCATCTGGAGTTGCGTCCGGGAGTAGGTATAGGAGAACCATCCGTTGAGCTTCCCGGTTTGTTTGCGCACCAGGAACTCCACGCCATAGGCCCTGCCATGGGTGCTCATCACGTCGGTTTCGATGTGATGGTTCATGACCAGTACGGCGCCGTCCTTGTAGTCGAGGTAGTTGTCCATGTTCCGGTAGTATACCTCCACCGAAGTCTCGATCGTATTGGAGGCGAAGTTCCGGTACAACCCCAGGGAATATTGGGCCCCGGTGGTGGGAAGGATGTGGGTGTCGCTGAGCTTCCAGATGTCGGTGGGCGCCATGGCGGTGGTGTTGGACAGCATGTGGATGTACTGCCGGCCGGTGTTGAAAGAGGCCTTTAGCGAGGTATTCTCGCCGAGGCTGTAGCGCGCGGATAACCGGTACTCCGGACCCGAATAGGTCTTGATGAACTTCCCGCCGGGATAAGGCGTCGTCCCGGTCAGGTTGCCCGCGGTGAGGGGCTCGCCGGGTGCGTAGTCGTTGACATTGGAGGGTCCGAGGAAATTGAACATCGAATACCGGATGCCCGCCTCGATCGACAGATCGCCGGTCACCTTGTATTCGTCGCTGAGGAAGAGAGCGCTTTCCAGGGCGCGCTCGGTTTGCAGCGTATCGGGTATGGTGAGGGACTTGTCCCCTACCGGCGTATAGGTCCCGGGATGGAGCTTGTAGTGGATGGACTGGAAGCCGAATTCCAGTGTGTGCTTGGAGTTGAGGTAGTATTTAAAGTGATCTTTCAGGTAGAATTGGTTGATATCGAATCCCAGCCGGGACGCGGTGACCGGGTTGTTGATGGCATCGATCCGGTATTGGTAGCGGTCGTAGCCGGTTACCGCTTCCATGTTGAGCTTGTTGTTGAAGATGTGTTTCCACTTCAGCGACGCATTCCGGTTGCCATAACTGTAGGTGGTATCGCTGTTGAGGTTGAACCGGTCCTGGCTGAGGTAACCCGTTATAAAAAGGGTGTTGCGTTTGTTGATCTCCTGGGTGATACCCAGGTTGATGTCGTAAAAGGAGGCGCGGCTGTTCTTATACTGATCCGGCAGGAGGTTGAGCAGCCAGTTGGCATAGGTGGTGCGGGCGCCGATGATAAAGGAGGACTTGTCCTTGACGATGGGGCCTTCCAGGTTGAGCCGGCTGGTCAGCAGACCGATGCCCGCCGATCCCTCGTATTGTTTTTTGTTGCCCTCACGGGTGCTCACATCCAGCACGGAGGAAAGACGGCCGCCGTATTGGGCGGGGATGCTGCTTTTGTACAACTCCACGTCCTTGACGATTTCCGGGCTGAACGCCGAGAACAAACCAAAGAAGTGGGATGGGTTGTATATCGTGGCGTCGTTGAGCAGGATCAGGTTCTGGTCCGCCGCGCCGCCCCGGACATTCATCCCCGTGGAGGACTCGCCCACCGATTTCACGCCCGGAAGCGTCAGCACGACGCGCAGGACGTCGGCCTCGCCAAAGACTACGGGCACCTGTTTGATCGCCTTGATGTCCAGGCGCTGCATCCCCATCGTGAGGCTACGGATGTTGCTGGCCTTCTCGGACGAAATCACCACGTTCCGGAGCGCCAGGACCTGCCCCTGCATCTCGATGTTGAACCGGCCTTCGCCGTTGACCTGGACCTGGCGGCGGGTGTCGCGCATCCCGATGCTTTGGATATAGAGAACGTGCCGCCCCCTGGGCAGGCTGAGGGAATAGTACCCGTATTGGTCGGTGGCGACACCATTGTGCGAATTGTCGACGACGATGGACGCCCCGATGATCGGTTCTTCCGACTTTGCATCCCGGACGTATCCAGCCAGCGTGACGTTGCCCGGATTGTCGGATTTCTCCCCGACGATAAACAGCTTGGCCTGGATAACGGCTTCACGGAGGGTAGCGTCTTGTTCTTCGGTGCTGGGGGTTTCCCTGGCAGCGTCTTGTACGGGGCGCCGGTTGACGTGTTGTTCGGTTTTGGCTATCGCCCCGGTGTCGGGCTGGAAGGCCGGTGTCCCCAGCTCCAGCGCGTAGCCCTTGGAGATAAATACGTTCCCGTTTGCGTCGACCGCAAAGAACAATCCCGTTCGGTCGAGGGCCAGCGTGAGCGCTTTTTCCAGGAGTTCGTCCTTAACATGGAGCGTGATCTTCAGGCTGTCGGTCTGGGTGGTGTCGTAGAAAAAGTGCACCGCGGCCTGGTGCTCGACGATCTGCACCAGCGTGTCGAAACGGGCGGAGTCCAGCGCGATCGTGACGCGGCGCTGCGCGCGTAGCGACTGCGGCGCCGCGAGCACCGCCATAAACGCGAGCACGGCCGCCAGCCTTGGCGCGAGCCTTATCGTGAGCCGCCTTGCGGCGCGTTTACCGGGAAGCGTCTGCATAAGGAAGTCCGTCATAGTAGGTGATGATCTGCGTAAGACTCTCGTCCTTTCCTCTTTTCAGGGAAAGCTTATTCCTCCGTATGTATGCCTGCACTTCCTTTCTTTTGTCGGAGAGGGCTTCCAGGACCGATTTCTTTTTATTGATCGAATAGTAATGTCCTCCTTTTTCGAGGTGGTAGCTGCTGTCGGCGTAGATATAGTGCTCTACCCCCGTGGTCGTGACGCTCTCCTGGATGTTCTTGCTGGTCCTCCTCAACAGCCGCACCCGGCCTTCATACAACACCTCGTAAAAACCGGTCCGTATGTCGTGCGTGCTGTCCCGCACCAGCCGGATGAACTTCCGGCCGTCAAGGTAAAAGGACTTAACCCTCGGGCTGTTCAGGACCATTTTGAAACCCATATTGGGCGGCACCGTCACCAACCCGTCGCGTACCACGTCATACCACAGCGTCAGGTTGTCGTATGTCATGCCGTCGTAGGTAACCCGCCCCGGGAAGGGTTGGGCCGAGCCAAAGTAGGGGTGACCGTTTTTCAGCGAAGCAGCATAATCCACGTATTCGCTCCCATTATATAAGCCGTTCTCCGGCGACAATATCTTGTGGAACTGGGAAATAGCCCCTGCAAAAGCCGAGCTATCGGACTGGGCGCACGTCCGGTGGACGAGCCATAAGGAAAGGCACAGCAGCGCTAATCTTTTCATGTGTGGTTAGGGCAATCGTATCAGGATGATGTAAAATAGGCGAAATGACCGGGATTTTCAAGGTATTGAACGCCGGGATCGAGAAACGTGCTGGCTAACGTGTGTTCTTGTATCTTTGCGGGTATGCGGTGGGCGCTTCTTTTTCTCGCGTTATCCATGGGCGCATTGCGCGCCCCCCTGCCCCCGTTGGTCCCGCTGCCCGGCGGGCACTTCTCCTGGTCCGACGTGCGGACCCCGCTCGTAGTAGTCGTTTTCCTCGCGCCCGATTGTCCCTTCTGCCAACGCTATAGCGTCGCCCTCAACGCGCTCCAGACCCAATACCAGGGCGCCGTGACTTTCGTGGGCGTTTTTCCCGGCCGCGGATATACCGATCGCGACTATGCCGGATACCGCGATAAATACCATATCCGCTTCAGCCTGGCAAAAGACCCCGATAAGCTGCTCGCCCTGCGCCTGCATGCCGCCGTCACCCCCGAAGCCTTCCTGCTCGACGCCCGGCACGCCATCCTCTATCACGGCGCCATCGACGACATGGCCGCCGGTCTCGGCAAGACCCGCCTCCAGCCCACCCAGCCCTACCTCCAGCTGGCGATTGCCGACGCCCAGGCGGGGAGGCCGGTGGGGATTGACTATCGCGAGGCGGTGGGGTGTTGGATCAATTGATTTTCATGTTTTGAAGCCGATCAGGTTTCTGGGTGGCGGCGGTGGCGCTGTGAAGAGTTTTTTCAGATAAGTCAGGATCTGCTGGATCTCTTCATTGAGAACGCTGGATAGCATGGCCACGCCTTGTTCGGTAAAGGCATAGGGCATTGCCCGCCGCATACTAAAGTTTGCGGTCGCAATTTGCGACCGCAAACTGCGCAAGTCATTGTCTGTCAATTGAAACATCCCCGAACCAGGAATATCTTAAAACCATCCGTCGGAACCCGGGTCCGTTCCCGGGATGCAGGGATGCGGATGCTGAGCGGGAATAAAAAAACCTCCCACGGAGTGGGAGGTCTAGCGTACGAAAAAAACTAAGGTTTAATAAGGCAGGATATAGGTGTATGTCTTTCCGTTCGGGCGGGAGACGACGAGTTTATAGTAGTAGGTTCCGGTGCCGGGGCAGCCGGTGGGGTCACCGCCCGCGTCGAGGCCGTAGGTGATGGTGGAGGTCCAGTCGTCGGAACGGATCACCTGGTTCTGGCCACCGGTGAGGCGGAACTCGCAGCTTTGGGCGATGGTCTTGGGTTGGGTTATCAGCGATTCGAAGGTTACGCCAAAGCGGTTGGTTCCCCATTCGGCCACGTTGCTGTTGCCCAGGCTGTCGCTGTGGGTACCGGTGGTTGACAGGGAGACGCCGTCGTTATAGGTGAAGACGCGGCGCTTGGAGATGCTCCAGGTGCGTTGGTTACCGCTGGCGAAGGTGATCTGCATGTTGCCGCTGATGCTGTGTACGACCGAGTCGAGGCTGGGGAGGTCGACGAGCAGGCCGCCGCTGACATTGGTGTACGTCTTGGTGCCGTTGATGATCCACGTTTTGCCATCGCGGATACGCGTGATCGCCAGGTTGCTGATCTGGAGGGTGACAACGGCGCCGGCGTTTTTCCAGTAAACGTTGTCGGGGATGGAGATGGTGACGGTCCCGGTGCGGGTACGGTTGCCGGAGCAGTTGGAGCCGTTGTAGACGATGGTGATGGTCCGGGCGCCGTTGGTGTCCGCGTACGTAATGGTGGCGTCACAGATGCTGTTGTTGTCGATGATGTTGCCGCCGCCATCGGTTTGATTGACGCCCATCGTCGTCCGTACGGTGGTGGATCCCGGAGCGTTGAAACTGCTGCCGGATACGACCGTCTGGCCGTTCAGGGCCGTGTTGGCGTCGTTGTCCATGGCGTCTGATTCGTAGGAGACCTGGGATTCATCATCGGCCGCGGTTTGAAGATTGGCCGTAGTGCCAGCGTCTGTGCTGCTGGACCCGTTCATGTTGTTCTTGGTGCAGGCGGTGAAGGCAGCGCCCGCCATCATCAGAGCCATAACGCAACGGGTTAGGATAGTAGTTTTCATAATTTACCGTCTTTTTTGTTTTGTAAATAAGATGGTAAATGGGATGAATGGTTTAAAGGGACTGTTAAAGAAAGTTGTATTTAGCTGATTGTTAGAACCGTTTGGCGTAAGAAAGTTGGATTAATTCGCCGTATGGCAGGGCCGGCGCGCCTCCATCGGCGCCAAACCAGGGATTTCCCGAAACCTGCACGATCTGTATGTTTTGCGCGGGCATAAAACTTTGCGCGAGTAACAATAACCGTTGCCCTTTGTCGTTCTCCACGGCTTCGAGCACGATGAAGCAGTGGCCGGGCGAGCCCCCATGTATAAAGATATCCCCCGCCTGCAGGGTCCGCGCGTCTTTTACCGGCTGCAATTCTTTTTCCAGCGAGAGGGTACCGCAATACATAAATACAAGGCGCATGTACTGCATAAAAGTTTTATAGGTATAGTCGGGCGCGGCGGCGAGGACCCAGCGGCCCGCGCGAAAGCGATAGCCCTGCGCGTAGTGCAGATAGTCACACCGGAAACCACTGGTAAAAGTAAAGGCGATGTCCTTGTACCTCCTTTTATAATAGAGGTACTCCCCCCTCAGCCGCATGACCGCGTCGGCGCATTGCTGGAGGTCCTCAGAGCCCACGCTCATATCGACCACGGCCCCGGTATAGGGGTTGGTAGCCGCGATCGCGCCGCGGTAGGTACGCGTAGGCGTGCCCTTGGGTTTTAGCGGGAGCTCGCCCAGCCATTCCGAATAGCTGCCGGGTGTGACGACGCACCGGTGATACCCGGGGGGAGGGGGAAAACGGTCGATCACGCGGTCCGGGGGAAAACGGTCGATGACCCGGTCCGGCGGGAACATCGCGCACCAGAGAAGTAACAACCACATCATACGTGCTGCGCATTTTTTAGTCTTGCAAATCCGTTGAACGGCACGGGCAGGCCGTCCGCGGTGGTAAAGGAAGAAAAGTGCAGATGCGTCGGCGATCGCCGCGGATACGCATTAAAACCCGTGCGCCCCACCTCGGCGATCTTCTGGCCACGGCGGACAACGTCGCCGGGCGAGACAAGGATCGCTCGGTTGTGGGCGTAGTAGGTAATCAGGCCCGTCTGCGGGTGATACAACCAGATATATTTTCCGCCGCGGAGGGAACTATGGATGTCCCAGTGGTCGCGGCACGCGATGACGATCCCGTCGCTCACAGCCAGCACGTCCACGGGCGCGCCCGTCCGGTCGTCCATTTGGTCCTGGTCCTTGTCCCGTATAAAAATGTCGTGCGCGGGGTGCGCCAGGTGCCGGTTGCCGTCCAGGTAACGGTAGCCCTTGTCCGCGTAACCGTTACCGTTAGTGCCGCCGATCGCCGTATAGGTGTAACCCTTCAGGGGGAAGGTCCAGAGCGTATCCCGCGCGGCAGGGGCTGCCGCCCTTATTTCCGCGAGCAATTGCTTACACCGGCCGGCGGCGGTCGCCCTGGGGATGGTTCCATCGAGGATGGCGGTGTTCAGCGAATCGAAGCTGGCGCAGAGGCCCCGCAGGTCCGCGGGGACGTCCTGTGGCGCACCTGGCGTAAAAAGTAATAAAAGGATAACGATATAGTGCATGCAGTAAAATACGATTTCCGCCGTACATTGTATCATGGCTACTCCCTTCTTTGCCCCGCAGCTGGTCATCCCCAATGGCACCATGGAGCTGGACTTCTATCCAAAGGTATTCGGCGCACGCGAGCTCCGTCGCTTCAATAATGACGACGGCAGCATACACGTATCGGAGATGTCGATCGACGGCGCGCTTTTTCATTTCCACCAGGAATCAGTGGACGGGACCGCCTTTCCGCCCGCCAGACACGGAGGCGTTACGACCACACTGGGTTTGTTCGTGGAAGACGTGGACGCTGTCATGGCCGCCGCCGAATCCGCCGGCGCCGTTATTACCCATCCGGCCCAGGACTATGATTATGGGTACCGGCAGGGCTCTTTTGTCGATCCGCTGGGGTACCATTGGTTGATCGAGAAGGTTATAATGCTTTGATTGTGAATGTGAAACGGGCCATCACGCGCTGCGGTACGGGCACGAAAAAGCCCCTGTGGAAACAGGGGCCGCTTCACCAAAACTAACTGCTTATGAGAAAATTGACTGCTTTCGTTGTTTGACAATACAAATATACAACCGCCTCTGTTAAGGGTAATGTTAAAGCCGCAATATGAACAGGTTTTAACATAATGATTACCTAAACACCCATGACTTTCAAGGAATATACCCCTGCAAAGGCCCTCCAGCCCTATATCGAAGCCTACTGGATACGATGGTCCCGGTCGCAAACGACCGCCCGCAGGGTGTATGCGGATGGTTGCGCCGACCTCATGCGTAACGCGGGAGAGGCGACGGTTTTTTTCGCGCCGAAAGCCGATACGGGGGAGTCCATACCGTTGCGCCCGGGCGTCCTATACGTGGGCGGTACCATGAGCGCCTATGGCGTGGTCCGCGGTGGACCTTGTCGCGTGACGGGCGTTCGATTTCGCCCCGGCGGTTTGTTTGCCCTGTATCGCACACCGATGAAGGCCGCCGTGGACCGGTTGGTTGAATTCCGCGATCCCGCACTGGAAGCGGAATTGGCCGCCGAAGAAGGCTTGGCTGACAGGCTCGACGCCTATTTCGGTGCCAGGCCGCGTTTTGGTCACCGTGACTTCGGCGCCATCTACCAGCAGATACTGGACAGCCGTGGACAGTTGTCCGTGGAAGACCTCGCTTCGGCCTGTCACGTGAGCCGACGCACGCTGGAGCGCGTTTTTTTGGAATATACCGGCATTCCCGCCAAACAATACATCCGCATCGTCCGGTTCCGGCAGGTGCTCGAAAGGCTCCGGGAGGCGGGCAACCCGGAAAGCTTGCTAAGGATTGCCTACGACTTCGGCTATACGGATCACGCCCACCTGACCAACGAGTTCAAGCAGTATGCCGGCATCCTCCCCTCCGAATTGTCGCATTTCTACAAAACGGGTATATCCCGCGGACAATACTTTTGAACAAAAACATGAACCTTTTGTCAGCGGGGCTGCTGGCCGGCCTATTGGACGGGACCGCGGCCACCCTTTTGTTTGTCGCCCGGGGCAACCGCGAGCCCGCCCTGTTGTTCCGTTTTATTGCCAGCGCCGTCTTTGGCCGGCGCGCTTTTACCGCGGGACCGGTTATGGTGGCCGTCGGCGTACTCTTTCATATGCTGATTGCGCTGGCCTGGGTGTCCATCTACTATGTGCTGCGGTCTTTCATACCCTGGCTGGCGACCCGGCCGCTGTGGGGCGCAGCATTGTTCGGCCTGGTCGTCTGGGGGATCATGACCCTCGGGGTGGTACCGCTGTCGAGGGCGGCCAAACGGCCGTTTTCGTGGACATTTGCGCTGGTCAATGTGTTGATCCTGATCGTGTGCATCGGGTTACCCGCGGCATATTTTTTGCGCTAGCTTTAACCCATGAAACGCACAGGACAATACGCGCCGATCGACGACCTGCAGTTGTATTATGAGCTGCATGGCTCCGGACATCCTCTTGCCTTGCTACATGGCGGGGGCTCCAGCATGACGACGACCTATGGACGCATCCTCCCGCAACTGGCCCTGGGCCGATGCGTGATTGGCGTGGATGCGCAGGCCCATGGCCGCACGCGCGACAACGGACGCCCGTTGAGCTTTGAACGGGACGCGGACAACCTGGCGGCCCTGTTGGACGTATTGGGCATTGGAAAAACGGACCTGATGGGATTCAGCAACGGCGCGACCACCGCCCTCCATTTCGCCATCCGGCATCCGGGCCGTTTGGGCAAGCTCGTGATCGCTTCCGGGTTGTCGCGCATGGACGGGATACCGCCCGGCTTTTTCGAAGGTTTTGACCACGCGGTGCTGGACCATATGCCACAACCGCTACGGGACGGGTTTATGGCGGACAACGAGGACGATCCCGATGCCGCCGGCCGGTTGCAGGTCATGTTTGACCGGGATGTGGAACGGATGAAGCATTTCCGGGACATCGACGACGATAAAATAACCACCATACAAGCGCCTGCCTTGATCCTCCATGCGGACCGGGACATCGTCCTGGTGGAGCACGCGGTCAGGCTTTTCAGGCTGATGGCGCATGCGCGGCTCGCCGTTTTGCCCGGAGGGCATGAGGACTACCTGGGCGGTTCCCTGGCGGTCGATCCCGGCAGGACGTTACCCGATTTGGTGGTAACTTTGATCCAGGAATTCCTTGACGCATGACAGACGCGCTCGCCGCCTTCAATACCACGCTACAGCAATGGATCGACTGTCTCGACGGCTACACGCCGGAGACGCTGCGCCGCGCCCCGGCGCCGGGGGAATGGAGTATCGGACAGGTTTATACCCATTTGATCGCGGATACGGGCTTCTTTGCCTCAGAGATGTGGCGGTGTCTGTCGGGGGAGGGGGCCGCGTCGGGCGATATGCATCCCATGGCGCAGCGGATGTTCGTGGTGGGGTCTTTTCCCGACACCCGCCTCGAAGGGCCGTCAACGGGCGTTTTCGTACCACAGCCCGACTCGATCGCCGAGGTGCGGGAACAGCTGCTGTCGATCCGGGCAACCGTGAATGCCCTGGATTTCACCCAGCCGTCCGGCAAAACCGAGCACCCGGGATTTGCCTTTTTTTCCGCCCTGGACTGGCTCCGTTTCGCGGAAATGCACATGCGGCATCATTTCCGCCAGAAAAAACGCATCGATGCCGTGATTTTCGGTTGACCCGATACACCAATGGGGACAGATGGCACAGGCGTTCCTCGATACCATAGAAAAGCATAAAGGTCTGCTGTACAAGGTAGCCGGTTTATATACCGACAACCGCCATGACCGGGAGGACCTGTACCAGGAAATCCTGTACCGGTTATGGAAGTCCTTCGATACGTTTGAAGGGCGATCCAGCATCGGCACCTGGATGTACCGGGTCGCCATGAATACCTCCATCTATTTTGTCAAACAGCAACAACGCCGGCCGAAGATCACCGCCCTGCCACCGGAGACCCTGGCTTACGAGGAAGACGCTGCCGTCGAAGAGCGTTTTGCCTTGATGCACCAGCACATCGGGCGGCTGGGTCTGCTGGATAAAGGCATCGTCATGCTCTATTTCGAAGGGAAATCCTACGAAGAGATCGCCGCCATCGTGGGCATTTCCCCCAGCAATGTGGGCACCCGTTTGTCCCGCATCAGGGACAAGTTAAAAAAGCAGGTATGGACTTAGATGAATTAAAAACGAACTGGACCTCGCTGGACACGCCGCTCCCGCCGGTCAATCGCCCCCGGAGGAGGGTGCAGCGCATCGTTCGCTTCGAGCGCTTCGGCGCCGTGGGGTGCCTGGCGATCGTAGTGTTCGTGCTGGTCCGCTTTGGCGGTCTGGACAGTCCGCTACTGCGGATATGCGGCGTCCTTTCGGTGGCTTGTCTTGTGGCGGTGTCCTGCATATCCTGGATAAGCCTCCGGGGATTCGACTTCGAAGCGCCCCACGCGCAGGCCCTTCAGGCTTTTTCGGCGGCCAGGGCCCGTTTCCGGAAGCTGCAAAAGGTCAACATAGCGCTGGCAATGGTCTTTATAACCGTTTTCCTCCCGGTGACGCTCCGTTTGATCGCCAACAAGGATATCGCCCAACAACGCGCCTACCTGCCCTGGATGGTCCCCCTTTACCTGGTCCTGCAATTCGCCGTTTCCCGGCGGTTGTTTGTCCACTATAACGCGTCGCTGCGGAGGGCGGAGGAGGAAATGAGCGAGATGGGGGAAGATTGAGCCATCTCCCGGAACCCGATCATCTGTTGGGTTTCCGGGTCCCAGACCTTCAGCCGGAGACATCCCCATATATCCTTCCATTTCAGCGAGGTCGTTTTGGCCTGCTGCAGCTCGGGGATTTCACGCATCGCCCGGGGCAGCGCATAAAAGGGTATCCGGCAATTCAGGTGGTGTATGTGGTGATAACCGATATTACCCGTGCACCATTGCATAAACGGGTTCATCTTCATGTAGCTGGAGGACTCCAGGGCGGCGCCTTCGTAGGTCCACCCGCAACGGTCCTTGAATACGACACCCGGGAAATTGTGCTGGGCATAAAAAAGGTAGGCGCCCATGGCGTGCCCGATAAAAAAGGGAATAAAAACGCTGAGTAGCCAACCCACGGGACCCAGGAAATACCAGGCGCACACGGTTATGCCCGCGTGGAGGAGCAGGGCGGCCAGCGAGTCGGCGTGTTTCTTCGGATTGCACAGGAAGGACCGCATACACATCCCCCAGATGAACATGCTGAAGTAACCAAAAAGGATCGTCAGCGGATGACGGATCACCAGATAGCCCAGCCGTTCCCTGGAGGTCATCGAAAGGAACCGGGACTTGGTGACTATGGGAAAAGAGCCGATATCGGCGCTAAACAGTTTCGAGTTGTGTTGATGGTGGTGGTCGTGGGATCGTTTCCAGATGCTGGGCGGCGTCAGGATGTAAATGCCGAAAACGGTCATGATGACGTCGGCGGCCTTGTTGTTCCTCAGGATCGCGTGGTGTTGGAAGTCGTGGAAGATGATAAAAAAACGGATGACCAACAGGCCCGACAGGATGCTTGAGACGATCCGGAGCGCCAGGAGTGGGGCAAAAACGGTGCCCGACAGGGCGATCAGCAGCAGTGACAGCGTGACCAGCGTATGGCCCCAACTGCTGCGTGGGCACTCCTTGGCGTACTTTTTCGTGGCGAGGATAAGTTCTTTACCGTTTAACATGATCGTTGGATATGGGGTTGAATATTGGATTATACGGGTTGGGGTTGGGGTCGGGTGTGTTTCCAGCGCCTATGGGACCACAGCCAGTATTCCGGGCTGGCTATGATGTCCTTTTCCAGTCGCCGGGTATGCAGCTCTGTTATCTCGCCCTCCATCAGCCCGGCCGGCGCTTCTACCAGCCGTTCGGCCTGGATGGTGTAATAGCCGCGCCGGACCCGTTTGACGACGGCGTATACGATGGGGTAGTTCAGTTTGCGGGCGATCAACTCCGCGCCCGTGAACACCGGCGTATCCTGGTTCAGGAAGGTCATCCAGTGGGCCTTTTGTGGCTGAGGCGTCTGGTCGGCTATAAAGGCGGTTGCCGTGAGCGTGCCCTTTTGCCGGACCATCGTTTTGAAGGTATCGTTCATGCTGATAAGACCCGATCCGAAACGCGTCCGGATGTGGTACATCAACCGGTCAAAAGCTGGGCTGCTCAACGGGTGATAGATGACGGACAGGGGTTGTGGGCATAAAAGGCTGAAGGTGTTCCCCGCCCATTCCCAATTCCCGTAGTGACCCAGGATCAGGATCGCGCTCTGATCCCGCGCCGCCAGGTCATGGAACAAGGTCAGCGCTTCGGGATCCATGCTGCAATGGCGTAGCATCGATTGGGGGGAAATGCTCAATGTTTTGAAGGTCTCCAGGAACAGGTCGCACAGGTGACGGTAGAACCCCCGGGCCAGCTTGTCGATCGCGGCGGAGTCCTCGTCGGGGAAGGCATTTTTCAGGTTTTTGTAAATTACAGCCTTCCGGTAGCGGAATACCCGGTAGAGCAGGAAGCAAACGAGGTCGGATAACCCGTACAAAAGGGGGAATGGCAACAGCGAAAGGCCGTATAATACGCCGTACAAGCAACCATATGTCAGACGCTCCAACTGTTTGTGACCGGGCATGGGTTAATCTCGGATAAAGAATCTCCAATCGCCTTTTCGGCGACTGACACAGGTTTGCTGAAAATGTATAGGTGGGACCGAGGGAAAGGTAGGTAAAATTATCAATATGTCAATAACTAAAGAAGCGGAACTGATCGGGATGCAGAAGGCCAGCGAGGCCGTGGCCCATACTTTGCGGGAAATGAGGGACTTTGCCCGGCCAGGTATGACGACAAAGCAATTGGACGACCATGGGGCGAAAACCCTCATGGATTTCGGTGCAAAATCCGCACCCTACCTGGCCTATGGTTTTCCGGGCTGGACCTGTATAAGCGTAAACAATGAATTTTGTCACGGAATCCCGTCCGATAAAAGGATACTGAAGGAAGGCGATTTGGTCAATATAGACGTTTCGGCGGAACTAGATGGCTTTTGGTCGGACAATGGCAACTCGTTTGTGCTGGGAGAAGACGTCAATGGACATCAAAAGCTCGTGGATGCGTCAAAACAGATTTTGTACAAGGCGATCCATAGTATAAAGGGGGGTGTTCGCCTGTCGGATATCGGATATTTAATCGAAACGGAAGCGAAAAGGCATGGTTACAAAGTGATCAAAAACCTGACGGGACACGGTATCGGCCGAAGCCTCCACGAAGAACCCGGCGACATAGCGAATTACCGGGACCGGTCCAACCTTACCAGGTTCAGGAAGAACTCCGTCGTTGCCATCGAAACATTTATTTCAACCACTTCGACGTATGCTGAAACCCTGGGTGATGGCTGGACGATGGTCGGAAACAGGGGTGGTTTTATGGCGCAGCACGAACACACCATCGTGGTCACCGATAGGGAACCGATTATTTTGACCGGGATGAACGGGGTTTGGAATTGAGGTGATATTTGTATAGTTTCGACTAAATCTAATTGCGTTGCTAAGTGTAAAAGAATTAAAGGATGGTGACGGCATTTACTTCAAAAGAGTATTTGACCAATACCACCAAAAACTTTATTTCTTTATCCTGAACAAAACGAAATCCGAATATATCGCGGAAGAGGTAGTGCAGATGGCATTTGCCAAGCTTTGGCAAAGCCGCCAGACCCTCCAGGAGGAGTACGCCATCTCCACCCAGCTGTTCAGGATCGCGACCACGATACTCATCGATTTTTTACGGAAGTACAACAATAAGGATGCGGTGACAGCCCGTCTCGATGGCCTGGATATTGACGCCGGGATCGACAGCACGACGGAGAAAATGAGCGGGGCCGAATTGCAAAAAAGGATATGGGAGGCCGTCAAGGAACTGCCCCCCGTCAGGAAGCAGGTATTCGAGATGAGCCGGGAACAGGGCATGTCCTACCGGGAAATTGCGGAAACATTGTCGGTTTCCTCCAAAACGGTGGAAACGCATATTTATAAGGCGCTGAAGCAGATAAAAAAATATATAGTTTGATAACGGAGGAAATTATAGCGAATTTTTTTGAGGGGAAGTGTGACGCCCGGGAGGCGGCCATGGTGCACGAATGGCTCAGGGAAAACCCGGCTAAGCTGAAAGAATACATGGGTGTGGAAGAATGGGAGGACTTTCAGCCGGCTCGCGTTTTATCGTCCGATATTTCCGGCAAATTATGGAATGGCATAAGCAAAACCCGACCCGTATCTCATCTCAGGCTTAGGTGGGCCGCGGTGGCGGCATCGGTTGTATTGGTTCTGGGGCTGTCCTGGATTCTTGTCGCAAAAAACCAGAAGGCCGTCGCAAAGGGTATCGTCAATACTACGCATCAGAAGATGACGCTGGCGCTGAGCGATGGGTCCACTGTGGAGCTGATGCCTAACAGTATGCTCACATATCCCGAAAATTTCAACGCCGTGAGCAGGGACGTGACATTGAACGGCGAAGCCATTTTTGACGTAGCGAAAGACGCGGACAAACCCTTTTTGGTACATAGCGACAGTCTCCTGATAACCGTTTTAGGCACTCGTTTCACGGTAAAATCCTATGACGCGGGCAACGCCACGAAGGTGATCCTGCACGAGGGGAGCGTAATGGTGAAGAGCTCCCAAAAGGAATATTATCTCACCCCCGGGGACATTTTTGTTTTCAAGCAAGCGTCTCGTGGCGTCAAGGCAGTAGGTATTCCCCTCCCGAACGACACGGCTTCGGGGCGCATTTTACACCTCGAGAAGGATAAAGACGGCGGCTATGTGTTCAATGACTACCCCCTCGATGTGGTATTCGACCAGCTGCAGATCATTTACCATACGAAAATCACCTATAATAAGGAGGGGCTTGGCAATAGGACGTTTATAGGCAGAACGGATACCAGGGATTCCCTCTCCCATATACTCAAAAGCATAGCGCTCCTTAATAATTTCAGCATGGAGCGGCAAGGCGATGGATTTGTTATAGGCAACTAGGCCCCTTTTGTTAAGTTAATATTACGGGTAAGGGCACCGCCCGGGTGTTGCGTATAATAGAGTATGATCAACCCCAACACCAAAACCCGAACGATCCTGTCTGTCTTATTGTTGGCCATCTGCCTGATTGCCAATGCGCAAAACACCAATACCATCAAGGGGCAGGTGAATGACGAGAGCGGACAGCCGATTGCCGGTGCCTCCGTCTATGCAAAAAACCAAAGTACCGGTCAGACGTCAGCCACACAAACGGATTCCTTAGGCATCTTTACGTATCGCAATCTACCCGCGGGCGGACCGTATTCGTTTGTGATTTCGCATGTGGGCTTTCAAACCCAAACCATATCCGGGTATACTATAAAGGCCGACGCGGACATATCCCTCCTGATTAAATTGAAAGCGGTCGAGAACGGTCTGAATGAAATCATCGTTACCGGCCGCGCCGGCGCCTTGAATCGTACCAAGCTTCAGACAAGCTATTCGGTTACCAGCATCGGGTATAATGCCCTTAGCCTGCAGGCGCCCACCAGCGTCACCGAGTCTTTAAAATCGGTGCCGGGTTTCTGGGTCGAAGCGACCGGGGGCGAAGCGAGCGGTAATATAAGGGCGAGGGGTGTTCCCGTGGATGGCTTTGGGTCGATCCAATTGCTGGAAGACGGCGTTCCCGTTCAACACGACCCGGCCCTGGGCTACCTGAATGCGGACCAGGCGTTCCGTTTTGACGAGACCATCCAGTCCATTGAAGTCGTGCGTGGGGGACCCTCTTCGGTCTTTTATTCCAACGCGCCGGCGGGAGCGGTAAACTTTATTCCCCGTGCAGTGGGCGAGAAAACAGAGGGTATCTTCAAGCTGAGCCTGGGCGGTGATAACCTGTTACGCGAAGACGTCTGGCTGGGCGCGCCCCTCGGCGACGGATGGAAGGTCTCGACCGGCGGTTTTTTTCGTACCGAGTCCGGCGTGCGGGACCCCGGTTTTACCGGTAACCATGGCGGGCAGATCCGGGTAAACGTCGGCAAAAGCTGGGAAAAATCGTCCTTTAGCGTTGATTTCAAGCAAATGAATGACAATGTGGTGTTCTACACGGACATGCCCATGACCTATAACAGCAAAGGGAAGATCGTGGCGGTGTCCGGTTTCGATGGCCACTACGGCGCCATAGCCGGCCCTGAAACGGAAAGGATGAACATGATCCAGGGGGACAGCACGCAGTACCATTTTGACAATACGCTCGGGACGTCCGTGAACCGGAGCCAGGTAACGATCAAATTCCAAACCGAATTCGCGGACAATTGGATTTTGAAGAATTCGCTTCGGTTCGATAACATGCAAACCCAGCGTAACGGCGTCTATGCGCTTAACCTGCTGACCGCCGATTCCTTTTATAAGGCCCAGTCCGCCCTATTGCTGCAGGCGCCGGGCGCACAGCAATTGGGGTTCCAGTACGCAACGTCAGGAACGACCTTTAACAATGCCGGCCAGAACGGGAACGGCATGGTTATCCAGGGCGGGTTGAGGGGCATCACCATGCCCATGACGGAAATTATAAACGACCTCCATCTTTCTCACGTTTTTGTGGCGGGCTCTACGAAGCACGACTTTAACCTGGGATACTATTACGCTCACTTCAATCAAAACTTCAGCCGGTTTTCTTCGAAGGTGTACATGGACGTACAAAACAATTCGAGACTGTTGAATATCGTGGCCACGGACGGCAGCGGGAATGTCGTAAAGACATTTTCGAATAACGGGGTATCCCAATATGGTTATGAATGGGCCGACGCCAATGGCGAACAGACGACCAACGCGCTCTATGCCAGCGACGAGTGGCAGATAACGCACGCTTTCCGTCTCGATGGCGGTTTGCGGTATGAAAGCGCGCAGACGGATGGCGTCGTGGAGCAATCCAAGACCGTGAACCTGGGGACTTATGCCACCTCCGCCATATCGACCGGTACGGGGGTATGGCAGGGCTATAACAAGCATTGGAACTACACGACCTGGACGGTGGGGGCGGACTACCAGCTGTCGGACGATATGGGTCTTTTTGGCCGATACACCTCCGCGGCGCGCATTCCCGGATTCGGCACTTACTACACCAACGTCAGCGCGACAGCCGTTATCCAGACGATGGGGCTCGGCGAGCTTGGCTTCAAATACGCCCGCAGGCTCTTTTCATTTTATGGCACCGGGTTCTGGACAAAGTACAACAACGTCGGTTTCACCAATGAAGTCAGCACCCTGAACGGATTCACCCAGGTGAACGCCTACGCGAATACCAAGACCTATGGTCTCGAGCTCGAGGGCAGCCTGTACCCGGTAAAGTGGTTCGACATAACCGCGATAGCCACCTTGCAGCATGGCGTATATGAGGGACTCGTCGCGGAGACCGTCACCGGCGGCGCCCTGACGCAGGCATACAATTACGATGGAAACCGCCTGATCAGGGTACCCCGCGCGTCGTTCAGGGTCGTGCCCGGGTTCAACCTCTTCGGCGACCGTCTTCGGTTGCAATCCGCGATAGAATACGAAGGCAAGCGTTACACCGACGTCGCCAACTCGCAAATCCTTCCCGCCTATACAAAGGTCGACGTGGACGCCCAGGTAAAGCTTACGCGTGAAATCTCCATTTTCGGGGTGATCGACAACCTGACCAATTCCCTGGGTCTTACGGAGGGCAACCCGCGACAGGGCGAGATCCAAAGCGCCGCCGCCGGGCAATACATATTTTTGGCGAGGCCGCTGCTGGGGAGGAGCTTTAAGATTTCGTTCCGGTATAAGTTCTAGTTTCAAGGAATTGATTGGTAGATTTGGCAGCAAATGGCAGATTTACCCCAGGCTGAGCATCATATTCACTATGTCACGAATTTTCAAGACCTTGCTGCTACGCCATTTAGTGGAATAGTTAATGCGATTTGTTGGACTCGTGACCTTATAGGTGATTTTTCTGAGATCACTAAAAAGGTAGAGCTAACCGGAAATATAACGGTAGTTGATCAGGAGGAGCTTTGTCAACTTCGATTAAGTGAGCAAGGGCAACTTGCCCGTGAAATCCTTTTACATGACTTGAAGGCATTGAAAGCTCATGGCGCATCGCCCATCCTCAATGTGATCAAGCGCTATGACCAGGATGACGCTTACCCGTTTTTCCCAACCGATGTTTATTCATTTCATGTAGATCGCTCACCGATACCGACAGACACCTTTTTATGCACTTATTATGGCGAGTCGAGTGAAATATTGCCAAATTCACACGGGAAAAAGAAAGTGCTTATCCCAGAAATACGGGATGAACTTAAGAAACTATATCGCGGAGCAGAGGAAGGTTTTGAATCGTTCTTAAGTGAACATTTCTTTGACCTGCACTATCAGGCTGAACCTGACGCACCTATAATAAGCCTGGGCATTGGTCACTTATGGAAGCTGGCAGTTGATCATCCTGAAAGTCAGGTCCCTCCGTGTCTTCACCGTGCGCCGAGGGAGAAATTTGGGCGGAATAGGTTGTTGTTGATTTGTTGAAGAGGCCGGTGGG
>NZ_DATJIY010000092.1:0-24874 GCF_035492835.1 Dinghuibacter sp. | reverse complement strand
AACGACAGAAAAAACGTTGAGGACCCCTCCCATTTTGCCTACGCGCCGAAGCGCACGCGGCGGGTCGCAAGGGCCAGGTCGCACGCGCTAGAGCGGAAGAGCCAGGGCGCAGGAGCCAGAGCCAGGGCGCGAATTCTTACTGCCCGGCCTCGACGTCTACTACTTCGTAGGCATTTTGCCCATCGGCGTCCTGGATCGGCTGGAAGTACGTACCGTTGAACTGAAGATAGGTCACGCCGTCCGCATTGACGGTCGTACACCCATCCGGCAGGTTGTATACGATGGCTCCCGGTGGCGCCGCCACGATCTGATAGCCGCCGCCGGCGGGCACATAGAAGGTGCCCCCGAAGTAATAATAGGTCACGCCGTCCACGTCCAGGTTGATGGTGCCGGAAGGCAGCCCGGGGACCGTCGCGCCAATGGGTGGGGCGATGACCTGGTAGCCGCCGTTATAAGGCTGGTAGAAGACGCCGGCGTTATAATAATATTGGGCGTTATTCCAGGCGATGACGGTGGCCGTGGCGTACATCGAGGCCAGGAAGAAACCCAGCGGGTGATAATAACCGCCACCCCATACATAAGGGCGATAGGGATGGTAGTAGTACCGGTGGTAGGCATAAAAACTATGACCGTTCCAATAGTGCGGCGGACGATGGTAGATCGGCCGGCCGGGTCTCCAGCTCGGAGGGCGATAACCGCCGCCGGGAGGACGCGTGCCGGGAGGTCTTGTGACCGGGGGGCGGGTACCCGGTGGGCGCGTACCGGGAGGCCGGGTTACCGGGGGCCGCGTTGAAGGTGGCCGGTTCGCTGGCGGTCGTTGCGCCGGGGGCATGGGTCTGTTTTGGGGAGGCCGCGCTTCGGGCCGTGGCGACGGTGAAGGCCGTACCTGCGGGCGGGGCGCCGGTGCGGGGCGCGGCGTGGAAGGCCTCGGTGCGGAGGGTCTTGGCGCGGGCGCCGGCCGCGGACGTTCCTGCGCGATCGCGCCCGATACGAGCAGGCTCAAGCCGAGGAACATCCCTAGTCCTGTGTGGTGTACAGTCATCGGTCAGGGGTTGTTTTAGTTGTATTGAAGATAGTATTAATTTGCAATTAGTTTGCCAGTGATGTATGCATCGATGGACATAGCGACCCTGCAGGGCCGGATCGCCCTCTACGAGGACATGAAGGCATACGAGGCCCTTTACGCGCGGCTCGCGCCGCGGCTGCAGCGCTTTTCCTACTCCCTCGTCCGGTCGCGCGAGGCCGCCGAGGAAGTCGTTTCCGACGTATTCATCAAATTGTGGCAGATCCGCAACACCCTCCACCGGGTCGACAACCTACAGGTATATCTGTACACCATTACCAAGAACTTTTCCCTCAACTACATCACGCGTACGTATAAGCACCCCGTCGTCAGCCTCGACGACATGGAGGTGGAACCCGTGATCCACCTCGGCAACCCGGAAGAGCTTTATCTGTCCGCGGAGGTCGTGGAACGCGTCCGCCGGGCGATCCTCCAGCTCCCGCCCCAGTGCCGGATCATTTTCCAGCTGGTGAAGGAGGACGGGCTGGCCTACAAGGAGGTCGCCGAAATCCTCCACCTGAGCGTCCTCACCGTCCGCAACCAATTGGCGATCGCCGTCCGCAAAATGGCTGAAGCGCTGCCCGCCCTGCGCGAACCGCAACCGCGCCGGATCGAAAAATAATTTTCCAGCCCTTTGGTACATTCCCTTCCACGGCACTGTCCTTATAGGATATGCCCCTCGATCGACTTTACCTGCTCTATAGCCTTCGGCTCTCCGGCGAAGCCACCCCGGAGGAAACCAAGGAATTGGAGGACCTGCTGAACGCCCACCCGGAAGAACGGCTGCGGCTGGAGGTCGTCAAGGGTCTTTGGGCAAGCCCCGCGGAGGAGACGGACGTGACGCGGTCCTACAACCGGCACCTGCAGAGGCTCAGCGAGCGCCAGGCGCGCCCCGGCGAATACGCGGCGGGGCCCGGCGAACACGCGGCGCGCCCCGAAGCGCCAGTGGTATTCGCGCACCGCCGCCCCCGGCGCATCCTGTGGCTGGCCGCCGCCGCGTCGGTGGCCCTCGCCCTGGCCGCCGGCTGGTGGTACGAGCGCCAAAGCCGGCCGGCGACGCCCACCCCCAATGCGATTTCGACCAAACGGGGCTCCAAGTCCCGGGTGGTGCTGCCTGACGGCACCGAGGTCTGGTTGAACGGCGACAGCCGGCTCACCTATGATGCCGGGACGTTCGGGGACAACCGGAACGTCCGGCTGGATGGGGAGGCCTACTTCGACGTCGCCAGCGACCCCCGGCATCCCTTCGTGATCCATACCCGCGCGATGGACGTCCGCGTATTGGGCACGGCCTTTGACGTACGCAGCTATGCGGACGAGCTTACGACGCAGACGTCGTTGTTCCGGGGGAGCGTGGAGGTGATCGTCCGGGATAAACACATCGTGCTAAAGCCCAATGAGCGGATCACGGTGGCCAACGACCGGCGCGCCGTCACCGGTGACGCGGCCCGTGATGCACAACAGGCCGCCCGCGATGCACAACTGGCCGCAGGCGACGCGCCAGCTGCCGGTGTCCAGCTCACGGTGGACAAGGTCCGCTTCGACCGCGACGACTCGGTAGCGCTCGCCGCCGCCTGGACAAAGAACAAGCTGGCCTTCGACCACGAAACGCTGGAAGACATCGCAAAAGACATCGCGCGCTGGTACGACGTCACGGTAACGATAAAGGACAACCGCCTGCGACAAACGAATTTCACGGCCACCTTCGACGACGAATCGCTGGAAGCCGTCCTGCACGCGCTCAGCCTGGCTGGCGGAAATTTTCACTATACCATTCGGAAAAGGGAGGTGCTCATCAACCCGTAGAACCCAATAGAACCCCGTAGAACCTCATAGACACGATTGTATTACCAAAACGACATGCGCTATATGAAACTTCAGACCTGATTATTCCCCGCAAAAAAAGAAACGGGAAATGTTTGCGGCATTCCCCGTTGAATAAGACAGATCGGGCCCTCACGAGGCCGTTTTTCCATCATTACACACTTAAAAGTATGAAAAAATTGGACGAGGGCGCCACCCGCATGCGGGTGCGCTCCATCATTAACTTCATCCTAATGACCAAGCTTGCTGTTGTACTGGCCTTTGCGTTTTCCATCCAATCCTTCGCCCACGGATACGGACAGGCCAATCTTCACCTTCACCTGGACCACGCGCCCCTCAAAAAAGCCCTTAAAACGATCGAAAGCCAAAGCGCGTTCCGCTTTGTGTATAAGGACGACCTGCTTCCGGCGGACCGGACGGTCAGCCTCGACGTCCGGGGCGCGACCCTGGAAGAGGTGCTGGGCCGTATCCTGGCCAATACCAACCTGGACTACCAGAAGGTGAGTGCCAACCTGGTCGTAATCGAGCAACGCGCCCAGGCGATAGCCATCGCCCAAAAGGTCACGGGCCGTGTAACTAACGGGAAGGGCGAGCCGCTGGCCGGCGTCAGCATCACCGAAAAAGGTACCAACAACGGTACGGTGACCAAAGACGACGGAACCTTTTCGCTAACGCTGACAAACGCCGGCGCGACCCTCGAAATAACCAGCATCGGCTACGTCACCCAGGAAGTAAAAGCAGCCGATCGCCTGGACATCCAGCTAAAACCCACCGCGGCCGACCTCAACGAGGTGGTCGTGATCGGTTACCAGAGCGTGCGTAAAAAGGACCTGACGGGCGCCACCGGCGTGGTCGACATGACCAACGCGAACCGGATCACCGGCGCTTCCGTGGGCGAGTCTATCCAGGGCCTGGTCCCCGGTGTGACGGTCCGCAATGGCGGCGCGCCGGGTGAAAACGCGGCGATCGAGATCCGGGGCGTCGGCAGTTTCACCAATTCCAACCCGCTGTATGTCATAGATGGCATGTTGTCCGACGCCAATACGACCGTCAACACCGAAGACATCGCCAGCGTCCAGATCCTCAAGGATGCCTCGGCGGCCGCCATTTATGGTTCCCGCGCGGGCAACGGCGTTATCATCATCACCACCAAAAAAGGCAAGGATGGTCCGGCAAAGCTCAGCTTCTCGGGTAAATACGGCGTCCAATCCATGCCCAAACGCTGGGACCTCATGTCCGCGCCGCAGTACCTGCAAACCGTCAAAACCCAATACGCCAATTCCGGGCTGAACCTGACCCCGGGTATGGCGGCGCAGGTGGCCAATAATACGATCAGCACCAACTGGCAGGACCAGTTTTTCCGGAACGGCCCCGAACAGGACTACAACGCGAGCATTTCCGGCGGCTCCGCCGCCGGTAACTACCTGATGAGCGGCAGCTATTACAAGAGCCAGGGCGACATCATCGGGAACGCCTTCGAACGCTCCGCGCTGCGCGTCAACACCGAGGCCAAAAAGGGCCGTTTGACGGTCGGCGAAAATATGATGATCTCGGCTACCGACGCCCAGGCTGTCGGTGGAGGCTCCAACCCGATCTACGACGCCGTCAACCTGCTCCCGGTGATTGGGGTTCAGGGCGATCAATATAAGACCATCCCATCCAACCCCGCGGGGTGGGGGATGGGCACCACCGATTTCCCCACCTACGCCGCGAACTACGTCGCCCTTAGCCAGATCGACCGCCAGACGGCGACCTACGACAAGGTGATCGGCAATGCCTACGCGGACATCCGGTTGTTCAACTGGCTCAGCTACCGGTTCAACCTGGGGGGCGAGGTCAGCTTCGATTACCATAAGGAGGTCCGCGACACCGGTATCGCCAGCTACGCCGCGCAACCGCCGCTCACCAGCGTCTACGAGGACAGGGAGCAGTTCACCAACTTCCTGATGGAACACACGCTCAACGTCAACAAGTCATTCGGGAAGCACAACATCAACGGCGTCGTCGGTTTTTCCCGGACCCAGCAACGCCGCGACGTGACCAGCGCCAGCCGGACGCTGATCGACCAGAATACCGGGCTGACGACGATCGGGTCCGCCTTCGGCACGCCGTCCGCCGCCGGCAGCACGCCCCTGTTCTGGCGCGCGCACGGTTACCTCGGCCGGATTAACTATACCTACAACGAACTGTACCTCCTGACCCTGACCGGCCGGATCGACCAGGACTCGCGTTTTGGCTCGAACTACCGGACGGGTTATTTCCCGTCGGCCGCCGGCGCCTGGCGGATCAGCCACGAGAAGTTCTTTAACGTCAAATGGGTCAACGACCTGAAGATCCGCGCCAGCTACGGCCAGCTCGGTTTCAGCGACGCCTTGGGGTCGTGGGACTACCTGGGGCTGATCAACAACAGCCCGCGCGCGATCTACGGCACGTCGCAGTCGCCGCAGGTCGGTCAGTACGCCGCCACCCCCGGAAACCCCAACCTTCACTGGGAAGAACGCACACAGGAGAACGCGGGTTTTGACGCCACCTTCCTGTCCGGCTCGTTGTCCGTTACCTTTGACATATACCGTTCCACCTCCAACAACGTATTGGTGGGCATCACGCCGCCGGGTTACCTGGGCGCGGTCGGTACCGTCAGTGAAAACTCCGGCTCCATCCGGAACTCCGGTTTTGAGCTCGGCGCCGTTTATCAAAACAATACCCGGAAGCTCCACTGGGACCTCTCCGCGAACGTGACCACTATCCACAACCAGGTGTTGTCCGTTGGCGACCAGGGTAAGGACGCGGCCGGCAACCCGATCAATTATATCCAGTACAACAACTTCATCCGCGCGCAGGTGGGGCATCCCATCGGGGCGTGGTACGTGATCCAGACCGACGGGCTTTTCCAAAGCCAGCAGGAGATCAACAGCTATGTCGGTAAAAACGGTCAGATGATCCAGCCCTTTGCGAAACCGGGCGACGTGAAATACGTCGACGCCAACGGCGACGGGCAAATCAACGACAACGACCGCCAGATGGTGGGCAGCCCCTGGCCTACGCTCCAGGCGGGCGCGCAGTTCAACGCCTCGTACCGGCAGTTCAACCTGAACATCCAGCTCGTCGGCATTTTCGGGTATAAGATATACGACGACGTCCGTCGCACGGCGGATACCTACCAGCTCTCCAACTTCCGTAAAGGCATCAACCCCTGGTCGGCCACCAACACCGGCGGCACCGATCCCCGCCTGGCGGTGGACGTACCCACCGACCCCGAGGTCGCGATCAACAACATGCCCGAAACGTCGCGCTGGCTCGAGAACGGCTCGTATGTGCGGGTGCGCAACGTGGAGCTCGGCTATAATTTCTCCCAGTCCGTTTTCCATGGGTTCTTCACCACCGCGCGGTTGTACGTCAGCGGGCAGAACCTGCTGACCTTTACGAAATACAAGGGCATGGACCCGGACGTCCAGGGCGGCGGTCTCGGCGCGCGGGGCTTTGACAACGGCAACTGGCCCTCGAGCCGCATCTTGTCGGTAGGATTGCAATGTGGTTTTTAACCGTAACAAACTTGAATCGTATGAAAAAATATATATGGGTATCGTTGCTGATATTGGCGGGCTGTAAGAAGGACCTCGACATCCCCAATCCCAACGCGCTCACTACAGAACAGTTCTGGAAAACCTCCACGGACGCCCAGCAGGGCGTGAATTCCATCTACAGCACATTCCACCGGACCGGGCTGTGCCGCTGGATACACTTCATCACCATCATCCGCTCGGACGAAGGCTATAGCACGAGCCCCAACACCGAGATCATCAACAACTGGGATGTATTCAACATTACGGACTACAATTGGGGCAATACCGTCGCCTTCTGGGACGATAACTATATCGGTATCGACCGCTGCAACCAGGTGCTCGACAACGTCCCGGGCATCGATATGGACGCGACGCTCCGGACGCAGCTGATCGGCGAGGCGCACTTTATGCGCGGGTTTTTCTATTACACGCTCGCGACCCTGTGGGGTAACGTACCGATCCTGCTGCACACCTCGGTCATCGGCCAGCAACCGCCTACCTCCAGCCAGGACAGCGTTTTTGCCCAGGCGGAACAGGACTTCACCGAAGCCGCGGGCGATCTGCCCGTCTCCTATGACGCCGGGAACGTCGGTCGTGCCACCAAAGGCGCCGCGTACGGTATGCTCGGGAAGTGCTATATGCAAACCCACCAGTACGCCCAGGCGCAACAGGCGCTGGCCTACCTGGTGACCGGTGGGGGCGCCGGGCAGTATTCGCTCGTCCCGAACTACCGGAGCAACTTCATCGAGACGTCCGAAAACAACGCGGAGTCGGTATTCGAAGTGCAAAACGCCCTCAACCCGAACGACACCCACGACGACGATACCCAAATCGGTACCTCCGACAACCTGAACTATGGAACGTCGATCCCTCCGTTCTTCGCACCGCGTCCCATCGGCTTTACCGATGGCCAGGCCCGCCGCTGGCCCGTCGCCGAATTCCTGTCGGAGGCCACGGTCGCGGGTGGCCGCGATCCCCGGCTAGCCGCCACCTACCTCTACGACTCGACCGATCCCCGCGGACCGGACTATACGATGGTCTACGGTCGTACGTTTTCATCGCTTGGGTATTCAAGCGACCCTACCGTCGTCCCGAATACGCACGACGTCTATTTCCGGAAATTCCTGGACGACTCGGTGATGACCGGGGAGGTCTTCCATTCCGGTAACAACTGGCGCTATCTGCGGTACGCCGACGTGTTGTTGTTGTACGCCGAGGCCCTCAACGCCCAGGGCAGCACCGCCACCGCGTACCCCTTCGTGGATGCAGTCCGCCAGCGCGCCGGTCTGGCCCCGTTGTCCACGGTCAAGCCGGGGTTGTCCCAGGCCGACTTTCTCACGCAGCTCAAACACGAACGGCTGGTGGAATTGTGCGGTGAGGGTCACCGTTGGGAAGACCTCGCGCGCTGGGGCGATTTGAGCAGCGCCCTCTCCTCCCGCGACCCGAGCTTCGCTCATTTCAAAACCGGTCGCGACGAGTTCCTGCCGATACCGCAGTTCGACCTCGACCTCAACCCGAATCTTCGTCAAAATCCAGGATACTGATGTTCTGTTACTCTTCCATCGGTTCGGGCGGCGTTTCTTATAGCCGCCCGCCCCGGTGGCAACCCGGTCTCCGCCGCAGAATAGGCGGCTGCGACCGGGTCGCCTCCGGGGCTCGCATGCCTTGGGGCCTCGCCATTGCGCTCGTCGCTACGCTCGCGCTCGGCGCCTGCTCCAAATCCTCCGGCGGCCACGGTTCGGCCACCGACACGACTTCCACGTACCACGCGGACGACCATCCGCCGGCGGACAATAGCCAGCCCGTCGTCAACCTCACCTGGGATACCGGCGCGGTCAAAATCTCAGACAACGTCTACTTCGCCGAATACCCGCGCGTCCATCGGCTGGGCGGGGATACCCTGCTGCTGACGTATCACTGCGGTCCCTCCACGAATACGTGGGGGAACGTGGCGCTGCGCCAAAGCACCGATGGCGGCCAAACCTGGTCCCCGGCAGTCCTTGTCGAACCGGCAACAATTCCCGGGTACTATGGGTTTTCGGACCCGGACATACTGGTCATGCAGAACGGCTGGCTGATGATGGCCTTCGTGGGCCGCGGCAACCCGGACGACAATACGCACGACAACGTCCAGATCGCCCTCAGTAAGGACCGAGGTCAGACGTGGGGGACTCCCCAGATCATTGTCAGCGGCCGTTCCTGGGAACCCGGGATGGTACAGCTGCCCAATGGCACGATCGACGTCTTTTATTCCAGCGAGGCCGCGTGGTGGCCGAGCGCGAACCCGCAACAGGAGATACTGATGGTGTCGAGCGCTGACAACGGGGCGACCTGGACCACCACGCCCAAGCACGTGTCGTATGCAGCCGGCGACCGGGACGGGATGCCCGTGCCCGTGCTGTTGCAAAACGGCAAGGGTATCGCCTTTGCGATCGAGTCGGTGAACAACAGCCAGTCCCCGTGGATACAATGGTCCTCCGTCGACGCCAACTTCAACTACGAGACCTACGGCACCATCGACAACGGGCGTCGCTGGCTGGCGACGCAACAGCCGATCTGGGGCGGCGCTCCCTACCTAATCCAGCTGCCCACCGGCGAAACCCTGCTTTCCGTCCAGGATGCGGGCGGCCGTTCGATCGGCAGCGACTGGCACAAGAACACCATGCTCGTGCTCGCCGGCAACACCATCGCGCAGAACTTCAGCCAGGTCACTCAGCCATGGCCCAACCTTCCCACCGACGAGGGGGCGTACTATAATTCTCTATATTTAAGCAACGATACCACCCTCGTTGCACTCACCACCCGGAATTTTCCGGACGGTCACAGCGAGATATGGTGGAAACGCGGAACCCTAAAACGAGGACAATAAAACACCCATCATGAAATTCCTGGCCCTGCTGTTACTGCTGCCCTGCGCCGCCGCCGCGCAGCTCGTCAACCCGCTGCTGCCGTCCGGCCCCGATCCTTATGTTTGCTACAAGGACGGTTACTACTATTACACCAACACCCTGGGCAGCCGCGTCGACCTTTGGAAGACCCGCGACCTTAAAGACCTGAAGACCGCGCAGCGCGTCACGATCTTCAAACCCGAACCCGGCAAGCCTTATTCCCGCGACGTGTGGGCGCCGGAGGTGATGTTCCTCCGCGGCAAATGGTACGCGTATGTGGCAGCCGACGACGGCAACAACGACCACCACCGCATCTTTGTCCTTGAAAACGCCAATCCCGACCCCATGCAGGGCGCCTGGACCTTCAAGGGCGAAGTGGCGAACGACGATAATAAATGGGCGATCGACGCTGACGTGATCGACTACAAGGGCCGGTTGTATATGGCCTGGTCCGGTTGGGAAGGCGACACCAACGGCGAACAGGACATCTATATCGCCAGGATGAGCAACCCGTGGACGATCGAGGGGCAGCGGGTCCGCATTTCGAGGCCCACCTACTCCTGGGAGACACACGGCGACCTGAAGGGCCCGCCCGGTCACCTCAACGTCAACGAGGGGCCGCAGTTCCTGATCCACAAGGACAGGGTATTCATCGTTTTCTCCGCGAGCGCCTGCTGGACCGACCACTATGCGCTGGGGCTGCTCAGCCTGAGCGGTCACCACCTGCTCGACGCGGGCCGGTGGCATAAATCCCCCGAGCCCGTTTTTACCGGCGATACCGCGGTCCACGTCTACGCCCCCGGTCACAACTCGTTCTATAAAGACGGACAAGGCCGGGATTGGCTCCTTTACCACGCCAACAATGCGCCGGACCTGGGCTGTGGCGGACGCCGCTCGCCCAGGGCGCAGCCGTTCACCTGGAATGCGGACGGCACGCCGGACTTTGGCCGCCCGGTCGCGGAAGGTCCGCTGGCCAATCCGTAATGCCTGGGGGCGGCGGGGGGTAAAACCCGGGTTGCGTAATCCGATAGCGCGCCCTATTTTGCGCGCCTATGAGCACCACCCCCAGCAGTATCCCCGGCATGGGCGCCATCCCACACTCCGGCGGCGGCACGACCTTCCGTGTATGGCTCCCTAATGCGAGCGAGGTCAATGTCGCCGGCAACTTTAACGATTGGTCGACGACGGCGCACCCCCTGGCGAGCGAGAGCAACGGCTATTGGTCCAGCGACATCGGCGATGCCAACCTCGGCGACCGCTACCGATACGTCATACGAGGTCCGTACATCGACGGCCTCCAATGGCGCACCGACCCCTATTGTAAAAGCGTCGAAAACACCGACGAAGGCAACGGCGCCATCGTGGCCGATACGTTCAACTGGGCGGACGACCGGTTCCAGATGCCTCCCTGGAACGAACTCGTCATATATGAGCTGCACGTGGCGAGCTTTAACGGTCAGAACGCCCAACCCGGGAATTTTGGCTCGATCATCGGCAAGCTCGACTGCCTGAAAGACCTTGGTATCAATGCCATCGAAATACTCCCCATCCAGGGCTTCCCGGGGACCTATTCGCTGGGGTATAACCCCGCCCTGCCGTTCGACATTGAGAGCAGCTATGGCTCACCGGACGACTTCAAGACGTTTATTCTCGCGGCGCACCAAAGGGGCATCGCGGTGATTCTGGACGTCGTGCTCAACCACTTCGGCCCGGACGACCTCAACACGTCGTTGAGGAGACCGGATGGGTGGTATGTCGACAACCGGGATGGGATATACTTCTACAGCGACTGGCGGGAGCAGACGGGTTTCGGTCCGCGGCCGGACTACGGCAGGGGAGAGGTACGGTCATTCCTCAAGGACAGCGCCATGCTCTGGCTGGACGAGTACCGGGTGGACGGCTTGCGCTTCGACTCCACCGTCAACATCCGCAACGTATATGGCAACAACAACGACCCGGCGCACGACCTGCCCGACGGCTGGAGCCTGATGGCATGGATCAACGACGAGGTGGACAGGAGCATGCCCTGGAAGATCACCATCGCCGAAGACCTGCAGGACAACCCGTGGATCACTTACCCGACGGGCGAGGAAGGAGCGGGTTTCGACAGCCAGTGGGACGCATACTATTACTGGCGGATCGTGGATACCGTCGTCGTCCCTCGAGACCAGGACCGGGATATGACGCAGATCGCGCAGGCCCTGACCCACAGCCTCGGGCCGGACATGTGCAAGCGGTTGTTGTATTTTAACAACCACGACCAGTGCGCGGCCATCAATAACACCGTCCGGCTGCCCGACCGTATCTGGCGGGGGCACGCGGACAGCTGGTTTGTGCGCAAACGATATACCCTGACCGCGGGCGTGCTCTGCACGAGCCCGGGTATCCCGATGATCTTTCAAGGGGATGAGTTCCTGACCTGGGGCAGCTGGGATCCGCACACAGACCTCGACTGGTCGCAGCTCCAGCGCTTCCCCGGTATCTATGCGCTCTTCCGCGACCTGTTCCGGCTCCGGCGTAACCTGGGGGGTAACACCGGCGGGCTCACCGGACAGCACATAGCTATTCTTCACATCAACAACACGGACAAATTGATTGCCTGGCACCGTTGGTCGGAGGGCGGCCCGGGTGACGACGTAGTGGTGGTCGCGAATTATGCAAATACATCTTACGTCAGCTACGCCATCCCTTTCCCCAGCCCGGGGACCTGGTACGTACGCTTCAACAGCGACTCGTCCGCGTATTCGCCTGACTTTGGCAACCAGCCGGGGTACGCGACCACGGCGGACCCATACGGCAACGTCGGGATCGGGCCGTACACCCTGCTGATACTGTCGCAGTAGCCGCCGGCGGCTTATCGGGTGCGACGGAATAAACTGTATCGCCGCCGGACGAAGCGTACGATAACGATCGTTTTCGTAGTAGGAAGCTTTAGTGTAACGCATTGATAGTTATCGCCTAATGATTTGGCATCGCCTTCGATGTACGAACACCAAAGTATACGCCATGAAAAGAATGATCGTAGCCTGCCTGCTCATCGCAGGCCTGGCCGGAGGCTGCGCGCCCGCGGCCATCTCCACCGCCGACGTACCGCCAGCTGTCCTGATGAAGATCTCGTGCAAGGACGACGCGTCGATGCGGGAAGAAATCCTGAACCTGCTCCACGTAAAAAAAGGCCAGGACATTATGACGGATAAAGAAAACGGCTGGCTATACGTCCAGGTGACCTTTGTATTGCGCGAAGTGCCGCTGTACGTGGTCCAGGACCTGCAGACCGATCTGCGGTCCATGTCGGGGATGTCGTCCGTCGAGCTGGAATGGAACCAGACGGGAACGTACACGTCACCGTCCACATTCGGACACCATGTAGTGCAGGCCGGACCGCAACTAATTCATTAGGAGTTGTTTGGGTGGTTGGCATGGTGATTGATTGTCAGCAAATTATGAATACGAATACCTGGACAATCGCCTGGCGGAGCCTTGCCAGGAACAAGGTCTTTTCGACCATCGGCATCGCCGGGCTGGGCCTGGGCATGACCTGCAGCCTGCTCATCCTCTTGTGGGTAAAGGACGAGTTGCGTTATGACCACAGACAGCCCGCGAACCTCGCCAGGGTCATGACGCATTCGTTGGATAAGAACGGCAGTATCGGCGCCAGCGGGTCTTACACACAAGGCCTGCTGGCCGATGCGTTGCGACAACAAATTCCGGAGATCGCCGACGCCGCCACGGTCTTGTGGGAGGACAGGATGATCTTTTCGGTGGGCAAAGAAGCGAACCGGGAATCGGGACGCTACGTGGGCAACGATTTTTTCAGGATGTTCAACTTCCCCTTGATCAAAGGCCGGTTCGGCGCCACGCCGGACGACATTGTCCTGACCGAAAAACTCGCCCGGAAATATTTTCACGGGCAGGACCCCATCGGCCAGACCGTCCGTATCGACAACAAACGCGACTATATCGTCAGCGGCATCGCCGCCGACGTACCCGAACAATCCTCGATCACGTTCGACTACGTCCTGCCGGTCCAGCACTGTTTCCAGGACAACCCCTGGATGGTCGGGGGCTGGGACCATATGGGCCCCGACACCTATGTGCTGCTGCGCCCCGGCGCGGATATGCAAAAGGTAAGCGCCAAGATCAGGAATTTTATCTGCGCCCAGGACCCGCTGGTCAGGGACAAGATACTGTCGCTCCAGCCTTACCGGGACATCTACCTCCATTCCACGTTTGTCAGGGGGCTGCCCGATGGCGGTCGGATCGACTACGTCCGTTTGTTTTCGCTGGTCGCGTTGTTCATCCTCTTGATCGCGTGTATCAACTTCGTCAACCTGGCGACGGCCAGGGCCGCCAAGCGGGCCCAGGAGGTGGGTGTCCGTAAATCCGTAGGCGCGCGCCGGTCGTCGCTGGTGCAGCAGTTCCTGGTCGAAGCGATGGCTTTCGCGGTGTGCGCTATGTTGCTGAGCGCGGGGCTGGTGGCTATCCTGCTGCCGTGGTTCAACCAGCTCACGGGGAAGCATATCGTGTTATCGGCAGACTTGTTTTATGCGTTACCAGTAGTGGCACTGGCCACCGGTCTGCTGGCGGGCGTGTACCCCGCGCTCTTCCTTTCTTCCCTGAAGCCGGTATCGGTGCTCAAGGGCCAGCTCCGGTTCGGTCCCCGGAGCGCCTACCTGAGGAAGGGGCTGGTGTGGCTGCAGTTCGCGTTGTCCATCCTGCTGATCGTGTGCACGATCGTCGTCTCCAAACAACTGCGTTATGTGGAGAGCAAGAATATCGGGCTGGACCGGTCGAACCTGGTGTACATACCCGTGGACGACCAGCTGGGCGCGCACCTGGGAGCCTTCCGGCACGACCTGGAGGAAAGCGGGGACATCGAGGGGATGACGCTGGTTTCCTCCATGCCCACGCACATCAGCTGGTATTCGGACAACATCACCTGGCAGGGAAAAACGGCAGGCGACAAGACCGCCCTGGCCGAGATGGACGTAACGTACGGCTTCCTCGGGACGCTAAGGATGTCGATGGCCGCGGGCCGCGTTTTCTCACCGGAGCTTCCGACCGATTCCAACAATTTTATCCTCAACGAAACCGCCGTTCGCGTGCTGGGTCTGAAAGAGCCCGTGGGCAAAAGTTTTTCCCACCAACAGACAAAGGGGCGGATCATCGGCGTGGTCCGCGACTTTCACATGGCGTCGCTGCACGACGCGATCGCGCCACTCTTTATACAACTGCAGCCGTCGATGCGCACAGGGGTGGGGGTGATCCGAATCCGGACGTCCTCCGCCATGGAGGTGCTCGCGAACGCCTGGGCCACGTACGACCCGGGGGCGCCGTTGGATTATATGTTTGCGGACGAAGAATTCCGCAGCCACTACCTCAGTGAGGTGACGGTGGAGCAATTGTCGCGGGTATTTTCACTGGTGGCGATCCTGATCTCGTGTCTCGGCCTGTTTGGCCTGGCGATCTTCACGGCGGAGCAGCGGATGCGGGAGATCGGCATCCGGAAGGTCCTGGGCGCCAAAACCGCCGACCTGTTCGCGTTGCTGTCGAAGGACTTCCTCCAACCCGTCGGTCTTGCCGCGCTCTGCGCCTTCCCGGTGGGCGGTTGGCTGATGCACCGTTGGCTCCAGGGGTATGCTTACCGGACGACCCTCAGCTGGTGGGTCTTCGGGCTGTCCGGCGGACTGGCGCTGGGGATCGCGTTACTCACGGTGAGCTATCAATCGCTGCGCGCCGCCCGCGCGAAGCCGAATTTACGGGAGGACTAGGGCGAAGCCGGCGAAGCGGCCGTGGTGCGAAAAGGACACCGGTCGCGTCTCCGTGCCGCGGATCAGGCTCGGGCAACCGTCTTCGCGATGGCTCACACACCAGCCATCCCCGGCGAATTCGCCGGGGCCGCCGGCCAGCGCCGCGGCGCGCGCATGGAGGTCGCGCCCGTCGCACGGTTCGCCGGTGACTTCGGCCAGGAATGCGGAGTTAAAAGCCACGGTCTCGATAAAGTCCTCGCTGAGGCGGCTACGCGTCCGCACGCCCCCGGCGGTTGCCTCCAGCGAGGCCGTCAGCCCTGTCACCACGATCTTTGCCGGCGAAAACACCAATCCCGGCTGCGTGCGACAGCTATACTTATACACGGCCTCTTTGACCGACCAGCACAACCAGCAATACTGATGGAACGATAAAAACCCCGGCGCCGGCCACTCGGCTGCGTTCATGAACTTGGCCGCGAGCCGCTCCGTGCGCGAAGGGTCCGTCAGCGACAGGTCCACGAGGTCGTAACCGATGCCCGGCACATCAGGACGGCTGTCCGAGCTTCTCTTGTATGACATCGATGCAGCTACCGATGGTGGTCATTTTCTCCGCGGAGTCGACGTCGATCTCGATGTTGTATTTGGCTTCTGCGTCGATAACGATGTCGACGAGGTTGGCGGAATTGACCCTCAGATCGGCGATGAGGTTCGTCGTTTCGTTGATGTTCTGAAGCAATTCTTTGTTCTTGATGTACGGCCCGAGGACCTTCTTCAATTCTTCGAGGATGGCGTGTCTATCCATGATCATTTCCATTTAGCGAATATCAAGCAGGTATTTACGTCCCCAAATCCAAAGTTGGCCTTGGCTACGGTATTAATAACGGCTGGTGTGCTCGCGGTGGGTATCCGCGAAGCGTCTATCCTTTTGACGATCTCCGGATTGGGTTCCTCCAGGTTGACGTTGGGATGGACGAACTGGTGGGCGATCTGTAGCACCGCGGCCACCGACTCGATCGACCCGGCGGCGCTGAGGCAATGTCCGATCATCCCCTTCAGGGAATTGACCCACGGAAAATCGGCGTCTTTCCGGTCGAGCGCCAGGCTCCAGTTCTGGATCTCCGCCAGGTCTCCGAGCGTAGCGGTGAGGTGTCCGGCGACCAGGTCGATGGTCTCCGGGCCGGTCTCCGAGATCCGCAGGGCTTCCCGGATACAACGGACCACGCCCTCGGCATTGGGCGCGGTCATCGACCCGCCCCCGCGCTGACCGCCGGAATTGGTGGCCCCGCCTTTTAATTCGGCGTAAATCCTTGCGCCCCGTTGTAGTGCCGTGTCCATATCTTCCAGTATCAGCGCCCCCGCACCCGAGCTGGGTACGAAACCGCCCGCGGTCCTGCTCATCGGCCGGGAGGCCTTTTCGGGCTCCTGGTTGAAGCGGCGGGAGAGGACGCGCATGGCGTCGAAGGCGCCGAAGATATAGGTATCTACAAATTCCGTGCTACCCGTCACCATCCGATCGGCGAGGCCGCTGGATATGTATTCGTAGCCCATCAGGATGGCCTGGGAGCCCGTGGCGCAAGCCGCGGAATTGGTGACGATTTTCCCCGCCAGACCCAAACGGCCGGTGATATAGGCGGTGACCCCGCTGTTCATCGTCTCTTCTACGACCCTGGACCCCAGCTTTTTGACCTCGAGGGCGTCCACCCGTCGCATCACGTTTTGCATGAGCGCCGAGTCGGCGGTACTGTTCCCGAAGACGATACCGGTGTCCCAGCGGGGCGTCTCCGTTTCCAACGGCAAACCGGCATCCTGCCAGGCATCCACCGCGGCGCGGAGCCCGAAGCCTATGCCCATGCCCCTGAGGCCATGGAACGTCACTTCCGGGATGATCTCCCGGAGGGATTCCCACTCGAAGGGTGGCCGGCCGGTGACATGACAGAGGTATTTCAGGCGTTCGAAATCCGGGACGTATTTTAAACCCGATTTCCCCATCCGGATCGCCTCGAGAAAGTCGGGTACCCCAATGGCGTTTGGCGCAACCACGCCCAGACCGGTGACGACGACGCGTCGCTTTTTCATGGGACGGGTTGGTTTACGTGTTTGATGACGCCGGAAAACGTACCCTCGGCGATGCGACGGCCCTCGCTATCGGTCATAACCACGAAACATTTGAGCTTGCCAAAACGGAAGTATTGTTTTTGGGAATGGACATAAACGGTATCCCCGGGGAGGACCATCTTGTGAAAGGACACTTCCGTGGACGTAAGTAAGGGGTATAAAAGACCAGGTTCGACGCCGGCAGGCCCTTTCCCGGTGACGACGAGGTAAATGCCCATGGTGACCAACCCGATCTGGGCCATGATCTCGGTCAGGATGACGCCGGGCGTCACCGGGTTTCCGGGAAAGTGGTCCTCGTAGAAAAAGGCGTCCTTCCGTAGCGTAAACTCCCCCCTGACCTCGTCATCGCTGATGTGCGAGATATGGTCCACGAAGCGGAAGGTGGATTTATACGGTAGATGATCGAGTAGGTCTTTGTGCATCATTTTTTCTTTACAAACAATGTTCTCCTCCGTCGACGTGCAAAAGGGCCCCGTTGATCCAGGATGCCTCCCCGGTACAAAGGAGGTAGATGGCTCCCGCCACGTCCCCTGGCGTGGTCCTTCGGCCCATCGGATTCCTCCTGGCCGCCAGCTCGAGCAGCTCCTGGCTGCCCGGTATCCTTTCCAGGGACGGGGTCGACGTGATCCCGGCCTGTATGAGATTGGTCCTTAAGCCGTATTTCGCAAACTCGACCGCCATATAGGTGGCGAGCGTTTCCAGGGAGGACTTGGCGATCGCGACCGCGCCGTATCCGTCCCAATACCGGTGCGCCCCACCGCTCGTCAGCCCGATTACCCCGGCCCCCGGTATAAACAGTTTCTCCTGCACCAGTTCCCTGGTCCAATCCAGCAAGCTCGTCGACATGGCGTACGTCGTCGCCGCCAGGTCTTCATGGGAGAGGATTCCTTCATCTGTATCGCCCGCCAGCGGCTTCAGATTGCCCCTGGCAATGGAGTGCAACAAGAGTCGCACCTTCGGGCGGTTGCCCGTGTAGTCCCGGAAAGTACGGATGAAGGAACGCCGGCTTTGTTCGTCCAGCGCGTTGATGTTATGAGGAAGAATGACAACCTTTTCCTTGTCGGCTATCCTGCTCAACGTTTCTCTCACTGTCCGGTCCGCGACCGCCATTTCCCGGTAGAGCACCGCGATGTTCATACCCGCTGCAGCCAGCTTCTCCAGCGCCGCCAGGCCGATACCGCTCGAACCTCCCAAAATAATGCCCCACTCATCCGAGAACTGCTTTTGATACGTCATATACGGGCCGACAAAATAACGGAAAAGTTAAGTATTTTAGCGTAAAATGTGTGGCGGCCCCAGCCAGCCGTGTAGTTTAGGCTGTGGCCGCCACACGGCTAATGATTTTTGAATGACATTACGATTAATCTTAATACTATCTCTCCTGCTAGGCAAAGGCTCCGATGAGTTTGACAAGGCTAACTACTACACCGTTTTTGCAAAGGGTTCCCTCGACCAGATCAACCAGGAACTGGCGAGCATGACGCCGTTGAATTTTCCGGAAAAAACCGGCTATGAAGGCGCGCTGGTGATGAGGAAAGCGGGTATGCGCAAATCCATCAAGGACCGGTTGGATGATTTCAAGGCCGGTGGGAAGCAGCTAGAGTACGCCATAAAGACCGACAGCACCAACGTGGAGTTCCGTTTTCTCCGGCTTTGCATACAGGAGAACGCCCCCCGGTTTCTGGGGTATCATTCCGATCTGGATAGGGATAATTTGTATATTCGCCTCCATTTTAAACAATTGACACCCGTCGTACAAGACGCCATCAAGGACTACTGCAAGCAATCGCATATCCTGAAGCTGGACAACCTTTAATATTTCCCCATGCAGCAACGAGTCTTAGCGATTTATTACACTCAGACAGGACAATTGGGGGAAATCATGGATCGGTTTACGGCGCCGCTGGTCGAAGCGGGCGTAACAGTAGAGACGGTAGTCGTCCGGCCCAACCCCGGTTTTCCCTTTCCCTGGACATCGGACACGTTTTTTGGCGAGATGCCCGACTGCGTGCTGAGCGTGCCCCGCGGCCTGGAGCCTTTTTCCCTGGGGGCCACGCGCTACGACCTGATCATCCTCGGCTACACCCCCTGGTTCCTCTCACCATCCATCCCTACGAACTCCCTGTTGCAGGATCCGGCCTTCCAATCCGTGCTAAAGGATACGCCGGTGATCACGGTGACCGGTTGTAGGAATATGTGGATAAGCGCGCATATCCGGCTCCGGAAGTCGCTGGAGGATCGCGGCGCCCGCCTGGTGGGGAACATCGCGTTGGTGGACCGGCACCTCAACCTGGTCAGCCTGCTGACGATCATGCACTGGTTGTTTGGCGGGAAAAAGGACCGCTGGCGCAATATATTGCCCGTACCGGGCGTCTCGCAGACCGACATCGATCGCATGAGCGACTATGGCCGGTTGGTGTTGCCTGCCCTGGCGGGGGACTGGTCCGGCCTTCAACCCGCCCTGGTTGGCGCCGGCGCCGTGGACGTCAAGCCCCACCTGTTGTTCATCGAACGCAACGGGGCGCGGATCTTCGGCATATGGGCAAACGTCATCGTCCGTAAAGGGAACCGCAAACCCTGGCTGAGGGCGTTCAAGTGGTACATCATGTTTGCGCTGTTCCTGCTCGGCCCCCTGGTATATCTCATTACTCAACTCATTATACGGCCCCTATTTTACAGAAAGGTAAACTCCGTCCGAAAACATTATCTATATCTAAACTGAAGAAAAATGTCCTTGAGCCCAGTCTATATTACCGGCACGTCTGTTTTCCTACCGAATAAACCTGTTTCCAGCGACGAGATGGAGGAATATCTTGGCTATATCAACGGGAAGCCGTCCAAGTCAAGGAAGATCGTACTCCGCAATAATGGCATCGAAACCCGCTACTACGCCCTGAAAAAAGGGGGCGAGCCCACCCATACCAACGCCGAACTGACCGCGGAGGCCATCCGGGGTTTGTTTGCGTCGGACCCCGCCGGCATCGGCGGTGTCGACCTGATGACCTCGGGCACTTCATCGCCCGACCAGATCATGCCCTCCCATGGCGTCATGGTCCACGGCGCGCTGCCGGAATTGGGCGCGGTCGAGGTCGTATCCCCCTCCGGCAATTGTTGCGCCGGGATGCACGCCCTCAAGTATGCCTACCTGGCCATCCGGTCCGGGGACGCACGGAAGGCCGTGAGTGCCGGCTCCGAGCTGATGAGCCTGCTCATGCGGGCCGGGATGTTCGAGGAGGAAGTCCATCACCTGATCGACCTGAATGAAAACCCCTACGTCGCCTTCAAAAAGGAGTTCCTCCGCTGGATGCTGTCCGACGGGGCGGGCGCGTTCCTGCTCGAAGGACAACCAAAAGCCGAAGGGCAATCCCTGCGCATCGACTGGATCGACGGCGTGTCCTATGCCGGGGAAATGGAAACCTGTATGTACCAGGGCGGCGACAAGGATGAAGAAGGCCGGTTCCGCGGCTTCAAGCTGTATTCGTCCGACGACCTCATCAACCAGTCCGTCTTTTCCGTCAAACAGGACATCGGTCTGCTGAGCGACAACATCGTCCCGCTGGGCGGCCGCAAGGTAAAGGAGATATTCGAGCGCCGCGGGCTGACCGTCGATGACGTGGACTGGTTCCTGCCGCACATTTCCAGCGCGTTCTTCAAGGACAAGATTTCCGAGGTGATGTCGGTGCTCGGCAAGGGGATACCCGAGGAAAAGTGGTTCCTCAACCTGAGCCGGATCGGCAACATCGGCGCGGCCTCTATCTACGTGGCCGTCGACGAGCTGATGCGGAGCGGACGCCTGAAGACCGGCGAACGTATCCTGTTGCTCGTTCCGGAAAGCGCGCGCTTTTCGTATATGATTGCGATGTTAACCGTTGTATAGCGCCCTTCGGCGCCCGTAAATTGTATAACGCCCCTCGGCGCCCCATAAATGTGGAGACCATGAACAAAGAAGACGTTCCCCAGGACAAAGGCGCGCTCGGCCGCCTCACCCGCGAAGTCTGCTACGCTACCGATGCGGAGGGCAAGTACGTTACGGAGCTGAGCGCCGGCTGGGACGTTAAGAACCAGGCGCTCGACGCCGCCTGGCAGGACATCGAGGAGCGCGTCGCCCGCGCCCGTGAAAAGGTGTCCCGGGGCGAAGCCAGCCCGCTGTTGTTTTTCATGGAAAGACGCCTCATGGATATGCCTACGCTGGCGGCCTATACCGGCTTCTGGCAGTGGCGGATCAAACGGCACCTGACCACCCGCGGCTTTGCCCGCCTCTCCCCACGCCAGCTGTCCCGCTACGCGGAGGCTTTTGCGGTGAGCGTGGAGGATCTAAAAAGCATGACCCTGCATGAAGACTGAATTCAATCACCTGCAATCGGCCCACTGCGAAACGGGCGTGACGGCAGGCCTGATGCACCATATCGGTGTCGACAAGATCACCGAGCCCCTGGCGCTGGGGATTGGCGCCGGTTTGTTTTTTATCTACATCCCGTTTATCAAGATATCCAACGGCCCGGCGATCGCCTTCAGGGTACAGCCCGGCCTGATCTTCAAACGCACCTGTAAGGCGCTCGGTATCCCCGTGGTCCGCAAGAAATTCCGCACCCGGGAAGAAGCCGCGTCCGCCCTTGACGAACAGTTGCGTAACGGTCAGCCGGTGGGTTGCCAGGTAGGGGTATATTACCTGACGTATTTCCCGAAGGAATACCGTTTCCACTTCAACGCCCATAATATTGTGGTTTATGGAAAGGAGCAAGATCGCTACCTGATCAGCGACCCGGTGATGGAAACGACAACCTCGCTGTCGGCGTACGAGCTGGAACGCGTCCGGTTTGCCCGTGGCGCGCTCGCGCCCAACGGGCAGATATATTATCCCAAGCCCGGGGCGCCCGTCACCGATGACATGATCGCCCACGCCATCCGCAAGGGTATCAAGGCTAACGCCTGGGTCATGCTCAACATCCCCGGTCCCATCGCGGGCGTGCGGGGTATCCGGTTTATCGCCGGCCGCATCCGCCGCTGGCGCGACAAGCTGGGCCAGCACGACGCGGGTCTTTATCTGGCCCAGCTGGTGCGGATGCAGGAGGAGATCGGCACCGGCGGTGGCGGCTTCCGCTATATGTACGCGGCCTTCCTACAGCAGGCAATGCAGTATACGCCGCACGATGCGTTGCCCGCCCTGTCCGCGCAATTCACGCGTTCCGGCGATCTCTGGCGGACCGCCGCCGTACAGGCCGCGGGTATCTACAAGGGACGGCTGGGGTCGCAGGCGGACTTCGATCAGATAACGGATTATCTGCTCGAGATCGCGGAGATCGAGCGAGAGGCGTTTGTGGCGTTATCGAAAATCAAGTGGACATGAGCGCCGGCGCTACTCCCTCCGGCGGCGCCACGGCGTCCGCCGCCATCGACATCTCCGGTCTGAACTTCCGGTATCCCGCCGCAGACGCGCCCGTTTTCTCGGATTTGTCGCTGCGCATCCCCCAGGGCGCGCGATTTGGCCTCTTCGGCCCTAACGGCGCCGGCAAGACGACACTCATGAACCTCATGACGGGCCTGCTGTCCTTCAAGGAAGGCAGCATAAAGATGCTGGGCTACGAAGCCAGTCCCCGCGCGCACGCCGGCCGCGGCCGCCGCCTGGGGTTGCGCTCGCTTTTCGGATTCGTCCCCCAGGAATATTCTTTTTACATGGAATTGAGCCCCTGGCAAAACCTGGAGTTCTACGGCGCCTGGGCCGGCCTTTCCCCCGCGGAGACGCGTCGTCGCGCGCTGCCGCTGCTCGAGGTCCTCGGCCTGGCCGATGTCCGTCACCAGCCCGCGCACCAGTTTTCCGGAGGGATGAAGCGCCGTCTGAACCTGGCCATCGGCGTGATCCATCGGCCCCGGATCCTTTTCCTGGACGAGCCCACCGTGGGCGTGGACGTGCAAACCGCGTACTCGATCATGGCGTATCTCGGCGAACTCAATCATACCGGCACCACCCTGGTCTATACCAGCCACCAGCTCGACGAGGCCGAGCGCCTCTGTAACGACATCGCCCTGATCGACCAGGGGACCATCCTGGCGGAGGGCGGGGTCCACACGCTGCTGGCGGACCACCACCAGAAAGACCTTCGCGGGCTTTACCTCGAGCTCACCGGAAAAACCTACCGGGATGCATAAGCTCTGGGCGACGATACGGAAGGATACCCGGATCATGTTCCGCGACAAGGTAGGGATGATCTTTATGTTTGGCATGCCGCTGCTGCTGGTGCTCATCGTCACCGCCATCCAGAACAGCGCCTTCGAGGCCACCGCCAGCGGACGAATGCCGCTCGTCGTGCGTAACGCCGACACCGGCGCGGTCAGCCACGCGCTCACCGACGCGCTTTCGGCCAGCGGGCTCTTTTCCATTTCGTCCTCCGGCGATGTCGCCGCCGACATCCACGATAAAAAGGCCCTCATCGGGATGGATATACCCGCGGGGTTCTCGGATTTTATGACGGCGTCCGCGCGGCGGATGTCCGGAGCGGCGCTGCATTCCTTCGGGCTCGGGGACTCCGCCGGGGCGCGCGGCCCCGCGCCCGGCCCCGCGGGCATCGGCCCCCTCTCGATCTACGAGAGCCCCATCCTCCAGGACGCTATCCGGCGCTCCGTCCGGAGCGGCATCAGCGGCGCCCTCCAGGCCATCGAAAGCCGCCTCGTCCTGCGCGAAGTATACCTGAACATCAACGGCAAACCCCTTCCGGACTCGCTGGAACGGGCGCTCCTCAGCAACCCGCTGGAGCTCCGCGAGATCGTCACCGGCTCCGTCAAGACGCCCCTCAACGCGGCCCAGCATAACGTCCCCGCATGGACGCTGTTCGCGATGTTCTTTATCGTCCTGTCGCTGGGCGGAAGCCTGGTCCGCGAAAAGGAAAGCGGGAGTTTTATCCGCCTCAAAACCCTGCCCACCAGCTATTGGGTCGCCCTGGCCTCCAAACAGGTCACCTACCTGGGCGTCACCCTGGCGCAGGCCATCCTGATCTTTGCCATGGGCATCTGGATATTCCCCTTGTTTTCGCTCCCCGCCCTCCACCTTCCTTCAGATTGGATCGGCCTGGTCGTCGTCACCCTGCTCTGCGGCTGGTGCGCCGTCAGCTACGCCATCTGCGTGGGCACATACGCCCGGACCGCCGAACAGGCCAACGGCTTCGGTTCGGTGTCGGTCATCATCCTGGCCGTCATCGGCGGTCTCATGGTGCCGTCCTTCATCCTCCCGGACACGCTCCGGGCCTTTATGAACGTATCCCCCCTGCACTGGTGCCTGGAAGCCTACTACGGCCTCTTCCTCGACGGCGGCCGGCTCCGCGATGTATGGGTAAATATTATACCTTTAACCGCCATAACCCTCCTGCTCCAGGCCTTTACCTGGTGGGGGCTCCGGCGCAAAAATCTTATATAGAGCATAATGGCAAACGAGCAACTGAAACAAACCGTAAAAGAACAGATCGTTTCTTTCCTCAACCTGACCTCCGTCAACCCCGTCGACATCAAGGACGACGAACCCCTCTTTGGCGAGGGCCTCGGCCTCGACTCCATCGATTCCCTGGAACTCATCGTCATGCTCAACCGCGAGTACGGCATCACCATCAACGACCCCAAAGAAGGCCGCAAGGTCCTCGTGGACGTGAATACGATGGTCGACTACATCGAGCAGCACCGGAC
>NZ_DATJIY010000091.1:0-19463 GCF_035492835.1 Dinghuibacter sp. | reverse complement strand
CGCCCCCAACCCGCGATCAGGTCTTCGGACACACTAACGGCTTACGACAGTCGGGGTGATGATGATCTGTGTCGTATTGGGCCAGTAGAAGCTGAAGCTGCCCGCCGAGATGGTGAAGTCGCCGTTGAATACCACGCCGGCTTTCTGCACGTCGATCGGATACGTCCCGTAATCGCTGGCGGTGGGCGCTAACAAGCCCGGCAGATAGATATACGCCACGGCCTGGTTGGCGGTGCCGCTCGAAGGGTCCGATACGATGGCGGAGAACCAGAGGTTGATGCCGCTCGCCCAGGTGGGACCGGAGGTAACTCCGTACATCAGGGTGGGGAACCCGCCGTAGGAACCCGCCGTTTTCGCGATAAAATACAGCGATCCGTTCGAGTCGACCACGGGGGTGAGGAAGATGGAGTCGTGCGCCAGCGAAAGGGTGTCGTAGCTCAAAGAGGGCGGGGGAGGGGGCGGCGTATACGCAGTGTCCCCCACCGTCACGGTGCAGGTATCGGCGGTACTGTCGGCGCCGCTGGCATAGCCCGCGTAAATGGTATACTTGCCGGCTGCGCCAAAATATACGACGGCGGAGCCATTGCCCGGCGTAATGGTCGTGGCGTTATTGGCGGGAGAAACAGACCAGCGGATACCGGAGGTTACCGAAGACGGCACGGTGATGGTGACGGGCTGGCCTTTGGCCGCGTTGGTGACCGAGGCGGTCAGGTTGGTCGTGGAGGCGGAGGAGCCGGAGCCGGGGCTGCTGGCCATCTTGGTGCAGCCGGCCGCCGCAACCAAAAGGCTCAGCAGGGCGAAATGGAATACGTTTTTCATTGTTGACGGTCGTTTAGAACTATCTACGGGCGTCGTCAACGCAAACGTTGGGTGGTTTTGAAAAAATTAAAGCTTTTTCATCCGAAAACAAATATACGGGTTTACGCCGTGGACGCCCCCGGGGGCGGCGCCCCGTGCCCCGCTTCCTCGCGCGACCGCTTATTCTCATGATGCGCCTGCTCGATCTCATACTCGAGCGCCGCGTCGATGTTCTGCGCCTCCACGCGCCGCTGTTTCTCCAGCAAATCGTCGTGGTGCTCCTTGAGCCATTGGAGCTGTTTGGAGCCATAGGACATGCGCGTAAAGATCACGAAGAGCACCGGCACGACGAATATGGAGATGACCGAAGACGCGATCATACCGCCCAGGACGGTCACCCCGATGGTGTTCCGCGCGACGGCGCCCGCCCCGGTGGCGAGCACCAGCGGCAGCACGCCAAAGATGAACGCCAGTGAGGTCATGATGATGGGGCGCAACCGCAGCTTGACCGCCTCGATCGTCGATTCCAGCAGGTCTTCGCCCCGGTCCACGCGGATCTTGGCGAACTCCACGATCAGGATCGCGTTCTTGGCCGATAGCCCGATGAGCGTGATGAGCCCGATCTGCGCATATACGTTGTTCGACAGACGCGGTACCAGCATGAGCGCCAGGATGGCGCCGAACGCGCTGATGGGGACCGCGAGCATGACGGAGAAGGGTACCGACCAGCTTTCGTATAAAGCGGCGAGGAACAGGAACACGAATACGATGGAGAAAAGAAAGATGTACACCGTCGTCGACCCCGCCTTGATCTCTTCCAGCGAAAGCCCCGAGAACTCGTACGTGTACCCCTGCGGGAGCGCCCTGGCGCACAGCGCCTTGATGTCGTCGATGCCCTGGCCGGTGCTGTAACCCGCGGGGGTGGACCCGTCGACCTCCGCCGAGCGGAAGATGTTGAAGTGCTGGATCATCGGCGTGGTTTCCGTGGGCTCATACCGCACGAGCGTGCTGAGCGGCACCATCGTGCCGTTGGTGTTCCGGACATAGTACTTGTTGATGTCCTCGATCAGCGCGCGGTAGGCGGTATCCGCCTGGACCACCACGTGGAAGGTCCGGTTATAGAGCGTGAAGTTGCCGACGAACAGGCTGCCCATATACGCCTGCATGGTCGTAAAGACGTCGCTGATGTTCACCCCGAGCTTCTGGCACTTGTCCCGGTCGACCGTGAGGTTGTACGTGGGCGTGTGTGCGCCGTAATAGCTGAAGGCCGTGGAGATCGACGGGATCTTTTTAGCCTCCGCGATAAAGCGCTTCACCACCGTCTCGAACTGGTGAACGTCGTCGGAGGTATTCCCCTGTTGTATCTGGAAGCTGAAACCCGCGGCCTGCCCGATCCCGCGGATGGGCGGCGGCTGGGCGACCTGGATGATGGCGTTCTTGATCCCGGCCTTGGCGATCCGGCCGCGGAGCAGGTTCATGATACCGGGTATGCGAACGCTGTCCGCGTCGCGCTCCGCCCAGGGCTTGAGCATGACGAAGAATGACCCGTTGTTGGACGTGGCTCCGCTGTTAAGGATGTTGAAACCGGATATCGCGGTATAGTGCGCCACGCCCGGCGTCTTGGCGACGACGGTCATCAGTTTTTTCATCACGTCCACCGACTGCGCGGTCGACGACGCTTCGGGCAATTGGAAGGTCACGTATAGACGACCGTCGTCCTCCCCGGGGATAAAACCGGACGGCTTGTATTTGAAGAGCAGGTACGTCCCGGCGCAGAGACACGCCAGGAAGGCCACGACCCACGGCCAGTGTTTGATACACCTCGCCACACCGTGCGAGTAACGAACGGTCATTTTGTCAAACCCCTTATTAAACCAGTCGAAGAACCGTAATAAGAGCCCCTTTTTCTGCGTCTGCAAATGCGATGGCCGCAGGAGCAGCGTACAGAGCGCCGGCGTTAGCGAAAGCGCGGTGAATGCCGAGAAGATCACCGATATGGCGATCGTGATCGCGAACTGCTGGTACAGCCGCCCCACGATACCCGGGATAAAGCCCACGGGCACGAATACCGCCGCCAGGATGAGCGCGATCGCCACCACGGGCGCGGATATCTCCTTCATCGCCTGGTAGGTCGCCTCCTTGGCGGACATCCCCATGTGGTCTATATAGTGCTGTACCGATTCGACCACGATGATCGCGTCGTCCACCACGATCCCGATCGCCAGCACGAACCCGAACATCGTCAGGGTGTTGATCGTAAAGCCCAGCGGGATAAACGTGATGAACGTGCTCATGATCGATACCGGGATCGCCAGGATCGGGATGAGCGACGACCGCCAGTTCTGGAGGAAGAGCAGCACCACCAGCGCCACCAGTCCGAGCGCCTTTAACAACGTATCCAGCACCTCCTGCATCGACACCTTGATGATGGTGATCGACTCGAAAGGCACGGCGTAATCCACGTCGGTGGGGAAGGACTTCTTGAGGCTCGCCAATTCCGCGTACACCGCGTCAGCCGTCTGGAGCGCGTTGCTCCCCGGGCTTTGGAAGACCATGATGGTCGACGCCCGGTAGCCGTCCATAAAGGCGTTGCTCGAAAAGCTGAACTTACCGAGCTCCACGCGGGCTACGTCCCGGAGATAGACGATCCGGGAGGAGTCGGGGTCGCTTTTGATAACCACCTTGTCGAACTGGTCGGGTTTTTCGAGCAGGCCGTTGATAAGGACGGTATATTCGTACGGCTGGTCGGTGGGCTGCGGCGGCGCGCCGACGGTACCCGCCGCCGTGTATTCGCTTTGGTTCTTGAGCGCGGCGATGACGTCGCCGGGCATCAGGTGATAGTTGGAGAGCTTGTTGGGGTCCATCCAGACGCGCATGGCGAAGGGGTCGGTGCGCGCTTGTACGTCACCCACACCCGGCACGCGCAACAAAGCCTCCTGTATGAATACGGAAGAATAGTTGTCCAGGAAGGTGATGCCGTGCGTCCCTTTGGGGGAGTAGATGGTCACCATCATCAGCATGCTCGGGTTGCTCGCGCGCACGGTCATCCCGAGGGCGCTCACGACGGCCGGCAGCAGCGGCGTGGCGATGTTCTTACGGTTCTGTACGTTCAGCGCGGCGATCTTTACGTCGGTGCCCACGTTGAAGGTCACCCGGATGCTCACGTTCCCGGAGTTCGTGCTGGTACTTTGCATGTACTCCATTCCCGGGGAGCCGTTGACCTGCTCCTCGATCGGGATGGCCACGGTCTGCTCCACGGTCTGCGCGTCCGCGCCCGTGTACTGCCCGCTGATCCCCACGCTGGGCGGGGAGATGTCGGGGTACTGGTCCACCGCCAGGTTGTTCATGGAGATGATACCCGTGATCACCAGGACGACGGAGATGACGATTGCCGTTACGGGCCGTTTTATGAACGTGTTCGCAATCATGAGGGTTGACCGTTGATTTCCCGGGCCTTCTGGATCTCGAACTCGAGCGCGGGGTCGATGTTTTCGGCCTCCACGCGACGGTTCTTTTCCTTGAGCTCCTCGCGGTGGTCTTTCAGCCACTGCAGCTTTTCCTTGCCGTAGGAGGCCCGGGTAATAAGCACAAACAATACAGGTACCACGAAAATCGCAATCGTAGAGGCCGCGGTCATACCCCCCAGCACGGTGAAGCCGATGGTCTGCCGGGCGACGGCGCCCGCGCCCGTGGCCAGCACCAGCGGCATGACCCCCAGGATAAACGCCAGGGACGTCATCACGATCGGGCGTAACCGGAGCCGGACGGCCTCGAGCGTCGATTCCACCACGTCCTCGCCCATGTCCACGCGGACCTTGGCGAACTCCACGATCAGGATGGCGTTCTTGGCGGCCAGGCCGATCAGCGTGATCAGACCGATCTGCGCATATACGTTGTCGGTGAGGCTGGGCACGAGCCACAGGGTGAAGATGGCCCCGAACGCCCCGATGGGCACGGCCAGCAGCACCGAGAAGGGCACCGACCAGCTTTCATAGAGGGCCGCCAGGAACAGGAACACGAACGTGATCGAGAACAGGAAGATATAGATCGTCATCGACCCCGCCCGGATCTCCTGGTAGCTGAGCCCGGAGAACTCGTAGGCATAGCCCTGAGGCAGCAGCGTGTCGGCCGCGGCCTTGAGCGCGACGATCGCGTCGTCGGTGCTATAGCCCGGGGTCGACGCCCCGTCGATCTCTGCGGAGCGGAAAATGTTGAAGTGGGAGATCAGCGGGGCCGTCTCCGTGGGTTTGTAGGAGATCAGCGTCCCCAGCGGGAGCATTTCATTGGCTGCGTTACGGACATAGTACTTGTTCATGTCCGTGACCATCGTCCGGAACATGGTGTCCGCCTGGACCACCACGTGGAAGGTCCGGTTATAGGCCGTAAAGTCGTTGATGTACAGGCTCCCCATAAACGCCTGGATCGTGGTGAACACGTCGTTGACGTTCACGCCCAGCTTCTCGCATTTGTCGCGGTCGACGGTTACGTTGTAGCTCGGGGTATGGGAAGTGTAGAACGTATACGCCCCGGTGATCGCCTTGTTCTTGTTGATCTCCGTCACAAAGCGGTTGACCACGTTCTCGAAGTCCTGGAGGTTGTCCTGGGTGTTGCGTTGTTCGATCTGGAACGAAAAACCCACGGTGGCGCCTACCCCGGGGATGGGGGAGGGCTGGATGACCTCGACGTTGGCGCCCTTGATGCCCGCGTCGGCGATCCGGTTCTGCATCTCGGTGATGATACCGGGGACGCGTTCGGCGTCCGTTTTGCGCTCGTCCCACGGCGAGAGCTGGACGTATATGGTGCCGCAGTTGGAGTTCGAAGCGTTGTTGATCACGTTCAGGCCCGACAGCGCCGCGTAGTGCGCAACGCCCGGCGTGGCCGCCACCACCTTCATGATCGCGTCCATCGTCTTGACCGACTGGGCGGTGGAGCTGGCCGGCGGCAGCTGGTAGGTCACATAGAGGTTCCCGTCGTCCTCCGAGGGGATAAAACCCGTCGGCTTGTGCTCGAACAGGAAGTAGGCCGCGACGCACACGCACAGCAGCAGGATGAGGATGTAGCGCGCGCCTTTGATGCTGCGCTCCACCCCCCTCCCGTACCGCTGGGTGACGCCGTCAAACCAGGCGTTGAACTTGTAGAACCACTTGTTCAAGCCCTTGGCGTCCTTTCTGATCTTGGTTGGTTTTAAGAGCAACGAGCATAGGGCCGGTGTAAGGGATAATGCGATGAATGCGGATATGATCACCGAGATGGCGATGGTAATGGCGAACTGTTGGTACAAGCGGCCCACGATCCCGGGGATAAAGCCCACGGGGACGAATACCGCCGCCAGGATGAGCGCGATGGCCACCACGGGCGCGGAGATGTCCTTCATGGCCTGGTACGTCCCTTCCTTGGCACTCATTCCCTCCTCATCGATATAGTGTTGCACGGCCTCCACCACGATGATGGCGTCGTCCACCACGATCCCGATCGCGAGCACGAAGCCGAACATCGTGAGCGTGTTGATCGTGAACCCGAGCGGGATAAAGAAACAGAAGGTGCCGAAGATGGACACCGGGATGGCCAGGACCGGGATCAGCGTCGAGCGCAGGTTCTGCAGGAAGAGGAACACCACGATCGCCACCAGCCCCAGCGTCAGCAGCAGCGTGTTGACCACGTCCGCCATCGACACCTTGACCACCGTCACCGACTCGAACGGTACCGAGTACTCGACGTCCGCCGGGAAGAACTGCCGGAGCTGCTTGAGCTCGTCATACACGCCCTGGGCGGTCTTGAGCGCGTTCGACCCCGGCGCCTGGTAGATCTGGAGATAGCTCGCCCTTTTGCCGTCCACGAAGGAGTTGCTCGAGAACGTGAACTTACCCAGCTCCACGCGCGCCACGTCCTTCATATACACCAACGAGCCGGTGTCGGGGGAGTTCTTGACGATGATGTTCTCAAACTCCGAGACCTTGCTCAGGCGTCCGTTCACCAGGATGCCGATCTCAAAGGTCTGCGTGGGCGCCTGGGGCGGCACGCCCGCCGAACCCGCCGCCACCTGGACGTTCTGCGCGTTCAGCGCGTTGATGACGTCCTGCGCCGTCAGGCCGTAGCTGGCCATCTTTTGCGGGTTCATCCACACCCGCATGCTGAAGTCGTCGGTAAAACGGTTGATCGTACCCACGCCCGGCACGCGCAACAGGGCGTCCTGGACGAAGATGTTGGTATAGTTGTCGAGGAAAGTGATGTTGTGCGTCCCTTTGGGCGAATAGATCGCCACCATCATCAGCATGCTCGGGTTGACCGCGCGGACGATCAGCCCCAGGCGGCTGGCCACCGCCGGCACCAGCGGCTGCGCGATGGAAACCCGGTTCTGGACGTCGAGGGCCGCCACGTCGATGTTGGTCCCGATGTCAAAGGTGACGTTGATCGACAACAGCCCGTTGTTGGTGCTGTTGCTTTGCATATACTCCATCCCGGGGGAACCGTTGACCTGCTGCTCGATGGGCGTGGCCACGGTCTGCTCCACGGTTTGGGCGTCCGCTCCCGTAAACTGGCCGGTTACCTGGACCACCGGGGGGGTGATGTCCGGGTACTGGTCGATCGGCAGGTTCAGGATACAAATCGAACCGGTGAGCACCAGCACGATCGAAATCACGATGGCCGTGACCGGTCGCTTGATAAACGTATTGGCAATCATAAGTTATCTCCCTCTGCCGCCCGCTGCCGCGGGGTTTGCTTTGTTGGCCGTCGTGACCGGCGAACCGTCGTGCACGGATTGCACGCCGTCGACGATGATCTTGTCTCCTTCCTTGATACCCGATTCGACGATGACGTTCGGACCGATGGTCTGCCCGAGGATGACCTTCACCTGGATGGCGCGCAGCCGCGCGGTATCCGACTTCGCCTTGGTCGTGTCCTGACCGGCGGCATGATACACCGTATCCTTGGCGACATACAGGAAGTACTCGCCCATCTGTTCGACTACCGCCTTGGCCGGCACCACCATCTTGGGCGTGAGCTCCTGGTTATGCACCCTGACCACGCCGCTCATACCGGCCCTCAGCTCGAACTTCGGGTTGGGGAAGTCCACCCGGATGTGGATGGTCCCCGTTTGCGGGTCCACCGCGCGGTCGATGATCGAGATATGTCCCACGTGGGGATAGATCGAATGGTCGGGCAGGATGACCGTGAACAGCGAGTCGATGTCCTTTTGCGCATGGTTCTTTAACTCCAGGTAGTGCGACAGCTGCGACTCCGGGATAAAGAAATCGACGCCCATCGGGTCGTCGGAGGAGACGGTATTCAGCACCGTGGTGCCGACGCTAACGGTGTTGCCCAGCTTCACCTGGCTGAACCCGATCGTCCCGTCGAAGGGCGCCCGGATCACCGAGTAGGTGAGGTTGGTTTCGGCCGTCTTGACCTGTTGCTCCGCCGCCGCGGTTTCATTCTTGGCGTTCTGGAGCGCGATCACCGCGTGGTCCAGGGTTTGCTTGGCCACGGCGTTATACTTGTTGAGGTAGTCGTACCGGTCTGCGTCCTGCTGGGCCTGGACCTGGTTGCCCTGCGCCACCTTCAGGTTGGCCTGCGCCTGGTCGACCTGCGCCTGGTAGAGACGTTCGTCGATCTCGTAGAGCTTTTGCCCCTTTGTGACGTGCTGGCCTTCCGTAAAGTAGATACCGGTAACGTAACCCTGTACCTGCGCCCGGAGGTCGACGGAGCTCAGGGCTGCCATGGTCGCCGGAAGCCGGTCGTAGTAAAGGACGCCCCGCTCATTTACGGTCATCAGGTTGACCGGGATCACGTTGTCCGTTGCGGGCGGTTTACCGCTGTTGCAACCAAAAAGGGCGATCGTCAGGAAGCATCCACCCAATACCACTCTGTTCATGAAGGTATGTTTATCTATTTGTATAAGGAATATAACCCATGGCCTTTTGCAGGTCGATCTTGCTGGACAGCAGCTGGAACAGCGCGTTCAGGTAACCGATCTCGGAGGCGATCAGGTTCGACTCGGCGGTGATCACGTTCAGGTAGGCGACCACGCCCTGCTTGTATTGCAGGGCGACGATGTTGTAGGTACGCCTGGCCAGCTCCGTGTTCTCCTCCATGATCTTCATATTGTAATAGTTGCCCTTGTACGCCGCCAGCGCGCTGGTATACTCCGTATAGATCTGCGACGTCAGCCGGACCTGCTCGAAGTCGAGCTCCTTTTCCTCTAACCGAGACCGGTGGATGCTTTGGGTCCGGGCAAAACCGGTGAAGATCGGAATACTGACCGACAGCCCCACATACGAGTTCGGGAAAGCCTGTCCGAAGAGGTTGGTGGCGGTATTGCTTTCGAACTCGTAGTTGTAGTCGTAAAAGGCGCCGACGGTCGGCAACCAGGCGCTGCCGTAGTAGCGCGTCATCTGCTGTTGTATGTTCTTGGCGGTCTGGAGCTGTTGGAACTCGATCCGTTTGGAGAAGTCCAGCTGTTGGGTGGTGTCAAAACCCACGTCCCGCAGCATCGCTGCCGTGTCGAACTGGACGTTGAACTGGGAATCGGCGGGAAAACCCATCGACTGCTTGAGCGCGGCATAGGCCGGGACCACGTTCTCGTTCTGCTGCTTGAGCTGGGCCAGGGAGTTGTTGAGGGTGATGGAGGCCTCGTCGTAGTCGGTTTCGTCTACCAGGCCGCCGATATACTGGTGATAGGTATCTGCCTTATTTTTGTTCAATCGTGCGGTGTCCTCCGTTAATACGTTGATCTGCTCCAGGGTCAGGAGCAGGTTGTAGAAGTTCTTGGTGACCGAGGACACGACGAAGATCTGGGTGGAGTCGGTGACCTGGGACGCGGCCTTTTCGTACATGGGCGCGATCCGGGCGGCCGACAGCAGGCTGGGGCTGAAGATCGCCTGGGTAACCGACAGGGTGGGGATAAAGGTGTTGACGACGCCCGTCTTTTGCTTGGTGAGCCCCCCCGTGCCGTTGTTGACGAACGTCGTGGGTTGCTGTATGTAGTGCTGTAGGTTGCCCGACGCGTTCACCTGGGGCAGCCAGCCGGCGAGGCTGATGGCATTGGTCGACTTGGTGACGGCCTGGTTGAGCACCGCCTCGTTGATCGTCGGCTCGTGCTGCATGGCGTACGCGATACACTGGTCGAGCGTGAGAACCAAGGTGTCTGGCGCTTTCTGGGCGCTGCACAGGTAGCCTGCGGAACAAAAGAAAAAAAGGAGAATTGCCTGTTTGCTCATTGCGTTTTGCTTCCGATATTATAATATAGCGACTAAGCGGCGGGATGAACTCGGTCGAGCACAGGAAAGAGGGGTCGGACGGATAGCCCGACGGTTTACTTGCACCCAACTTGTACCGGTAAAATTAGGGGTTTTACCAGCAGACGGTTTAAAAAAATCTTATTTATGGCTATATCCTAGGTTGAGTGGATAGATTTGTTAAACCTAATCCAACAAAAATGAAAAAGTTCACCTACGGCACCATCAAATACGAGCCGTTGTTCGTTTGGGACGAGGACGCGGCGCGGGACAAGCTGGAAGAGCTGTACCATGCGGTGCTCGACCTGGTCGACGATAAGATATGGTGGTTCCAGCGCAACCGCACCAAAAAGGCCAAGGCGGCCAAGGCCGTACGCTGGATCGCGATCGCGTTTTTTGTGGCCAGCACGATCATGCCGTGTCTGGCGGCTATTACGGAAGCCAAACAGATGATCTTCCTCTACGCGGGCTATATCTTCGCCATACTCGGCGCGGGCGTCGTGGCGATCGACCGCTTCAACGGGCTCTCCGCGAGCCGGGTGCGTCTCGTCATCACCGGCGACGAGCTGACGGCCGTCCGGAACGCCTTTGTCGAGAACTGGCAACGCGTGTATTTCGACGCCCTCCCTTTCGACATCCGGACGTACCGGAAGATGACGGACTATATTTCGCTGTTCACCGGTCACTTCAACGACATCGCCCGCGCCGACACCAAGGCCTGGGGCCGAGACTTCCAGGCCAACCTCGACAGCCTGGCCTCCGCCCTCAAGGTCCAGGGGGAGCAGCTCAAGGCCGACCTCCAGGCCGCCAAGCAACCGGCCTCGGATACCGCCGCCGGGGTACCCATGACCGTTATAAAGGAAGCGATCGACCGCAAATACGACGACTGGAAAAACGTCTTTGGCGTCGTTGGCGTCAGCGCCGGCACGAAGATGACCTCCGGCAAAACGACAGGCCTCAACGCCCTCGTGTTTCACCCCCCGGTAAAGCTCCTCGGGGGCGATCACGCGTTCACGCCCATCCCCGCCTCCATCCGCTATGATTCCGTCGACGGCCGCTCCTACGACATCCCGACGGACGTCGTCCCCACCGGCATCATCCGCGCCTCCGCCGCGCTCCTCTGCGACGGCCTCCTCCCCAAACGTCCCGGTTGCTCGGTTTCCCGCAATGTGCCGCAGGCGACGGGGACCATCGGGTTACAGGTGCTCCGCGGCGGTGTGCCCCATATCCTCGGTTGTTACCACGTGTTGTGCGCGCCGGAGCTATCCGCGGGGGCTTATACCTTCTCCGGCGGCGCCGACGCCACGCTGTATTCCCCCGGCCGCGACGACTCCGCCACCGGCGTTCCGCTCGGCCAGGTCGTCGACGGTCGCCTCTCCGACCAGCTCGACGCCGCGTTGGCCGAGCTCGACCCCGACGCCCCCTTTACCGATACCGTGTGCGCCGTCGACCAGCCCCTCGGCGACCCCATCACCATCACCGACGCCCAGGCCGCCGACCGCTACCCCGTCCGTATGATCGGGAGGACCTCCGGCGACCAGCGCGGCGCCGTGCTCTACAACACCGGCAACTTCGACATCAATTATATGGTCAACGGCCGGTGGACCCCCGTCACCCTGAAATCCCTCGTCACCATCCAGATCGCCTCCGGGGGCGGCGACTCCGGCGCCCCCGTGCTCGACAACGACAACAACGTCGTCGGGCTCCTGATCGCCGATAACGGGGGGATGGGGTATGTGTTGCCGATACAGCGTATATTGGCGCAGTTGTCCGTCACCTTGAAATAAATTTACTCACCACTCCGGGCCTCACCGAGGGGCCGGCACCAAATCTACTGTATGCGAAACATCACGTTCTGCCTTCTGCTCGCTGTCGCCTCTGCCTCTTCTTCCGCGGTTTCCGCCCAGACCCTGCACGTCGCCGTGAGCGACCTCAAGGGCCCCGCCACGCTCGGCGCCAAGACCGTCCCCGACACGGTCGATTTATCTAAGCCCACGGCCGTCATCGTCTTCACCGGTGTCACCGACGCCGGCGCGATCCAGGTTCGCTATTCCAGCAAGGACAGCCTGCTCAAGGGGGTGTCCGACACGACTGCGCACACCAAAACCTACGACTGCGCCTCCGTGGTGGCGCGGTTCCAAACCTTCAAGGTTTACTTTAAAGACGACGCCGCGCCCGAAGGGACGATTACTTTCAATGCGAAAGCCGCCGCTGGCGCCGTGGGCGCCGCCGGGGGGGCAGGAGCCGCCGGGGGCGCGGGTGGAGCCGGGGCCTCCGACTCCGCCTTTTCCAAATCGGTAAGCACCTACATCGCCGCTCTCGCCAGCGCCAACTTCGTCGGCAACAATAAATTCCTGTCCAACCTCACACCGATCGTCAACCTCGGCACCAACATACCGCTGGTCACGGGTCGCAAGAAGTTCTCGATGGACCTGGACATCGCCCCCTACCTGGGCGCCAACATCCCCGCCAAGGACTCCGCCGCCTACATCCCAGCCATGATGCTCTACGGCCGCGGCGGTCTGATCATCAATACGTACATGCGATGGAAGCTGAACGACTTCACGCTGACGCTGATGCCCCTCGGCTTCGGGCTCAAGTTCATCCCCGGTTTTAACGACACCACGAGCGTCCTCGTCCAGCACAACCTCCGCCTGGGCGCCGCCGTCCAATACTCCAACGTCTTCCTGCTGAGCTTCCAGTACACCCACGGCTGGCACAACCTGACCTCCGCCTCCGCCCAGTACTACGACAAGCTCTTCAGCCGCAAGTCCACCGACATCGACTACGCGACCGTCACCGGCCAGTTCGCCCTCAAAGGCGCGTCCGAGTCGATCTCCAACTACGTCTTTTTCGAATGGCGCGGCCTCCTGTCCAAACAACGCTACGCCGCCTTCACCAACATCGACATCCTCACCCTGGGCGTCCGCAAAACCCTCGATACCGGCGTGGGCATCTTCGCCGCCTCCTCCGCCGGCGCCTCCCGCAAGCGCGTGACGCACATGCCGCTCTAGCCGCCCCGCGGGCGCCGCCTGTTCGTACCCGCCGCCCCGCGGCCTTTCGTATCCGAAATTTTGTATTTTGCGCCATGGCACAGACTCTTGCACAGAAGCTACGCATCAAGGAGGGGACGAAGCTCTTCACGCTGCACGCCCCGGCCGGCTTTGCCGCCGCGCTCGCCCCACTGCCCGCGGGCGTCAAGGTCTCCGCCAAAGGCGGCGACTACGACCAGGTCCACTGGTTTGTCAGGAACAAGGCGCAGGTGGACCAGGAGCTCGCCGAGGTGATCGCGCTGCTGCACGATGACGTGTTGTGCTGGATCTATTACCCCAAGGGAACCTCGGGCATACAAACCGACCTCACCCGCGACAAGGGCTGGGGCGACCTCCACGGCCACAAGGACATCCAATGGCTGACGCTGGTATCGTTCGACGACACCTGGTCGGCCTTTGCGATGCGTCTGAAAACCGCCGCCGATCGCGCAAAAGGCGCTGCCGCCGCCGCTGCCGGTTCCGCAGGCGCTGCCGCGAACGACTACGTCGACCGCGTCAACAAGACCGTCCGCCTCCCCGAGGACCTGGAGTCGGCCCTGAAAAAAAGCAAAACCGCCCGCGCCCACTACGACGGCCTTTCCTACAGCTGCCGCCGCGAATATGTCGAATGGGTCATCGGCGCGAAGCGCCCCGAGACCCGGATGGAGCGCGTCAAGGGCACCGTGGAGCGTTTGGAAAAAGGGTGGAAGAACCCCAGAAATATCTAGATGGCGATCGACCTGCTCATCATCGGCCAAGGTATCAGCGGAACCTTCCTTGCCCTCGAAGCGCAACGATTGGGCCTGACCTTTACCGTCATCGACGACGCCCGCCCGTTTACGGCCTCGCGCGTAGCCTCGGGTCTGATCAACCCCGTCACCGGCAAACGCGCCGTCACCACCTGGCTCGCCTCCGAGCTCCTGCCCTTTGCCGCCGCCGCGTATGGCGACTACGCGCGGGAGACGTCGCTGGTTTCGTTTTTCCCGTCACCCTCGGACCGCCTGACCTTCCTTCAGCGCCTGGAGCAGGACCCGACCTACCTGTCGCTGCCGCCGGACCAGGCCGCCTACCGCGCCTACGTCAACGACGCCTTCGGCTACGGCCTCATCCACCACTGTCTCCTGGTGGACCTCGCCCGCTTCCTGTCCGACGTCCGCGCCGACCTCCGCGCCCGCGGGCTCCTGCTGGAGCAGGTGTACATGCCCCCCGGGGACATCGCTGCGGCCGCGGGCCCCATCAGCGACATCGCCGCGCGACACACCATTTTTTGTGACGGTATGACGGGCACGTCACAGTATTGGTTCGGGATGCTGCCGTTTTCGCCGAGCAAAGGCGAGGCGTTGATCCTGGAAATACCCGAGCTCCCTTCCGACGTCGTCTATAAGCACGGTCTCAACCTGGTGCCGTTGGGCGACTGTCTTTTCTGGGCAGGGTCGTCGTATGAATGGGACTACGCAGACGCGCACCCGACCGCCGCTTTCCGCGCCCGCACCGAGCGCGCCCTGGCGGATTGGCTGCGCGTGCCCTTCCGCACCATCGACCACGTCGCCGCCATCCGGCCGACCACCGTCGAGCAAAAGCCCTTTGTCGGTCTGCATCCGACCCAGCCCCACATCGGCATCCTCGGCGGCATGGGTACCAAAGGCTGCTCCCTTACGCCCTATTTTGCTCGCCAGCTGGCCGAGCACATTGCCCACGGGACGCCCATCCTCGGCGCCGCCGACGTGCGGCGCTTCACGCGCCTCCTATCGGCGTGACGCGCCGCGCGCGGCCCGCCGCCCATGGCTCGCGCGGCTCACCCCTTCAGGTAGTCCCCGAGGTCGCACATATAGCGCGTCCAGCCCTGTACGAAGTTGTCGCGGAAAAGCTCCGGGTAGAGGTCCCCGCGGAAACTCCCGAGCCCCGCGTGCGTCAGCCGCACCCACGTCATCCCCATTTGCCCGAAGAGCTCCCAGGTCAGCAGCGAATGGCCGGGGTAGCCGCCAAAGCGCCACTCATAGCTTATTTTCTTACCAGGGACCACTTCCGTTACCTTCCAGATGTGCAGGAAGTCCCTGCCCTCGTGGTGCACGTTGAACCGGGTCTCGAACCCGACCTCGGCGCGGAAGTCCTCCATCATCGGGAAATACCAGACCCGCATCTGCGCCGGGTCCGTCAACGCGCGCCACACCCTGTCCACGGGCGCCTCGAACGTACGCTCGATCACCATCGGCCCGTTCGCCATCGTCATAGTCGATGCCATAAAAGTAACCATTTGGTTACTCAAATATAAAATAAAACCATTCGGTTACGCAAATTTATTTTCCCGCCGCCCCCGCGTCAGCGCGCGCCCCCGCCACCTGCCTCAACCCCGCCTGCACCAGGCGAAAACAAACCCCCCACGCCAAAACCCCCAACAGTAAATACTTCAGGTCGATAAATACCGGCAGCCGCACCAGCCGGAAGGGCGCGTCCCAAAGGAAGTGACACCCCACGCTCACCGCGGCGATGCGAAGGAAAGCCCGGGACTGGAGCATATGCCAGGCGAAGGGGCGCCGCCCCTTGACCATCCATACCGCGGCGGCCGCGTTGGCCGTCCAGACGATGTGACCGAAGGGGGCCAGGACGCCCCGTAGCTCGATGCTGTGGACGCACTCGGGGATGCCGACGTCACGGAAGGTGTCGAACTGCACGCCGGAGTTCTCGAGGAGCGCATTGAAGGCATAGCCCGCGCTTTCAAAGGCCGCAAAACCGGTGCCCACGGCGGCGCCCAGGAGCAGGCCGTTTAACAACCACGAATAGCGCTGCACGCGGCCCACAAAAACCAGGACGATCGCGAGCTTGGCCGTTTCCTCGATCACGCCCGCGGCCAGCGCGGTGAACCAGGATTCGTCCGCGAGCTTCAGCGGGCTGTAGAGCACCAGCGATACCATGAGCGACGCGATCCCGCCGATAAACACCATCCCGATGGTGGAGAACAGCGACACGTTCCGCGGCGCGTTCATTTCGAGGAAAAAGATCAGCCCCGACGCCGGTACCGCGAACGACCCCACGAAGATCAACCCCGGGATTAGGTTGGTATTGTCAAACGTCTCGTACCCCTGGTAGAGCAAAAAGGCCAGCAGCGCCGAGACCCCGAGCATCCGCGCGAACAGCCACGGGCGGGCCCAGCCCGTCTGGATTTCCTCCAGCGACGGCGTGTGCCGCGCGGTGCCCATGATGAGCTGGTCCTCCATTTCGTCCCTCGTGTGCCGCTTGAACACCTCGGAGAAAATCGTCGAAAGCTTGAAGTCCTGCAGGGCCTCCAGGCCGATCCATTGCGAGAAATTTTCGGAAAGCATAGTGCGGCAAAATAGCCGCGCGGCAGGGCCGGCGGAATACCTACTGCTAACTATTTCCGCCACCGCGAGCCGCCGCGAGCCGCCGCCAGTCTCCGCGAGCGAGCCGAAGGCTCAATGATAGTACTTCTTCACCTCCCCCAGCAGCGAATCGAGGACAGACACACTAAATCGCCGATACCTCAGCGGCGCCCCGATATGGAACAAATCCCTCCGCTCGACCGGCACCAGCGAATCGGTATTCCAGCGAGCAGACGTATACAAGGACACCGCGCTATCCGCGCTCTCAAAAATGTAATACTCATCCAGGACCGCATGCGTAAGCGCCACAACGGGGCAGGATAACCGGACACAAAAGAAGCTGTCCAACGACGCGTGATACCGCACCGTTACCGACAGGACCCCGGTAGCGCTGACGGCAAACGGGGAATCCACGCCCATCGTCCGCCCCTGGTAGGCCCAGTGGATACTGGAAGAGCACCTCAATATGCGGTTCAGGTAAGAAACCAGGTCCCTTTCGGCGCCGCGTTGCCCTCGGCTCTTGACGGATACCGCCCCCCGCCCTAAAAAGCCTGCTTGGGCGTTTGAAGCTCGACCAGGTGCAGCAACGCTTTCAACATCCGGTCCCGCAGGTTGGGCTCGGCGTCCCAGTGGAGGTAAAGCACTATCCCGTCTCCGTTGTTAATGCCCGTGTTTTTGACCGTGCCCTGCTTGAACGACAATATGAGGGGGACGTGGTCACCGCAATAGGTACAGTAGTCGCAAATGCGTGCGTTGGTCAGGTCGTAGAGGTCGGCCTGCGAGGATGCGCGACTGGGAGTGTTGTCGTTGACGATCTTTTCGTAGGCCACAAGGCTATACGGGTGCCCGGGGAGCGACAAGATGAGGTCGACCGGTTGGAAGTGATAGGCCTCCCCGTTATTGGTGGCCGTGCAGTCGAAAAATTCATTTGTCGCGTAATGGGTTGCGTTGATCTTGGACATGATCCATTGAAGGGTTTCCTCCTGGGTCTGGGCGCCGGCGGACAAGCAAATGCCGAGCAGTGTGGTAAGAAAAAGTAGCGGTTTCATGGGCCGTAAAAATATTTGGCCCTCGGCAGGCGCCGAATACCCATTTATGGGTATATTTTCCGATCGATATGACCCTGACCCCCCTGGACATCGCCAGAGAAATCTGGAAAACCAACTCCCCCAAACAAGTATTCAGCTCCGAAGAGCAGACCCGGCTCGCGCTGGAGGTGTCGAGCCGCCTTCTGAATTTCTTCCAGCCGGGGGACTTCTACGTCTATGTTTTTAACGTCAGCACCGCCGACCTGGAACACGTCAGTCCCGGTATGGAAAAGGTGCTGGGGCATTCCCCCGGCGGTATGACCATTGCCGACCTCTTCAACCTCATCCATCCCGACGACCAACCGTTCTTCGTGAACTACGAGCACGAGTGGGGAAAATTCATGCGCGGCCTGGACACGGAGCGGTTGTTCAAATACAAGGTACGGATGGACCTCCGCATGCGCAAAAGCGACGGGTCGTACAAACGGATACTCCACCAGGCCATGGTGTTCGACGTCAACGAAGACGGCGGCATCCTGCGGAGCTTTGGCGTACACACGGACATCGACTACCTGAAGATAGACGGGAAGCCGTCCATGTCCATCATCGGTTTTGACGGCGAGCCCTCCTATACCAACGTCAAAACCACCGAAGAGCTGATCCCCGTGAAGGAAACGCTGAGCAAAAGGGAAAAGGAAATCCTTCAGCTCATCACGGAAGGCCTCCTCAACAAGGAAATAGCCGCGCGGCTCAACATCTCCAAGGAGACCGTGGACAAGCACCGCAAGAATATGCTGGAGAAAACCGGTTGCAAGACCTCCACCGAGCTCGTGAGTAAGGCCCTACGGAACGGTTGGCTATAAGCTAGAATGCTTCCTTGGTTCCCTGCAGCTCCACCAGGTGTAGCAACGCCTTCAGCATCCTGTCCCGCAGGTCCGGCTCTCCATCCCACCGCAGGTACAGCGATATCATGTCCCCCGTATTGTTACCCTGCCCGCCGTGCTTGACGGTGCCGGACCTGAAATACAGGTTGATCGGGACATTGGCCCCGCAGTAAGTACATTCCCCGCAGACCTTCGCGTTGGTGAGGTTGGCCAGGTCGCCTCCCCACATGTTCTCGTCATTGATGCCGTCGCTGATGATGTTCGAAGAGGCGAAGATTTCTTCGGTGTGAGAGTCGGGCATCGTCACGACGGAGTTGAAATGGTAGGATTCGCCGCTGTTCGAGTAGTGGCAATCGAAAAAATCCTTCGGGCCGAAGCTGTACGCATTGACCTTATCGGATATCCATTTGACGGTTTCCTCTTGGGTTTGGGCACCGGTGGAGCCGTAAACGCACAGCGCCAGGACGATAAGATATAGTTTCATATACAACGATTAAAATATCTTAAACGCCTTCCCTATGGAAGCATACCACAACGCCACCTTCCCATTGGGATTCGTCACGTGCGCCCCCGCCGTCCCAAACGGCGTATAATCCGGGAAGACGAAAAACGAGAGGTCTACATAGTCCCGGAAGAACATCCCCGCGCCCCAGGAGGACTGTCCGGAGCTGTAGTCCGGCGTCTCGAGCGAATAAAAGGCCTTTACAAACCGTTCGTCGTCGTCGTCGCTGAAGTCGACCATAAGCCCCGCGCTCAACCGCGAATAATTGTAGGCCGCCAGCGCCGTTTCGGTAGAAGAAGTGCCACCGTAGGCGGACAAGTCAAGGGTATACGTAAAGTTCATGTTCCGGTGCCCGGCGAGGTATTGCCCGTACAGCTTTACGTGGCGCAAACCGAGCGCGATCTCACCGCCGTAGTTGTAGCTGTAGTACACCGAGCCGCCGCCGCCTGCCGAGGAGCCGTCAGAGGACGACAGGAGGTCGTTGATGAACTGGCCGTTGGTGTATTCGGCGCCGCCCAGTGCCTGTATGTCGAGCCAGCGGTTCTTGTATACGTGGAAGTCGAGCGACAGGTTCAGCCCCACGTACCCCAATTCAGTGGACTTTTGCGAGCTCGGTATGCCGTTGACCTCGCTGTTCTGGTACATGGG
>NZ_DATJIY010000090.1:0-8154 GCF_035492835.1 Dinghuibacter sp. | reverse complement strand
CTCGTCATCAACGTGCGCAAGCTCTACAAGGTCCGCAACCTCGAAGCGTCGCAGTGGGCGTCGCTGTGCGCGATACAGGACGCGGGGTATGCGTTTTCGCAGATGCGCGTGGTGCTGCAGAAGGAGTCGACGACAACCGCGGCGAAATGAGGTTTGTTATCGTCTTTTTGCTTTCTGCCACCGTGTGCTGTGCCCAACACCAGGGCGTTGACCGGTTACACATCGCCCATGCCGCTACCATGATCCGGCGATACGTGCCGGACAGCACCTTTATGTTGTATAGCGTGAACGACGACTTTATTCTTTTGCGTTCGCGTTCCTCGGGGGTGTGCATGTACTATCTGAGTCTTGATTCGGGTTTTTTGGACAGCGCTCTTTTGGGGCCCGCGGATTCGGTGTTGATTTCCGGGTTCCGGCATTTCCGCTGCGACCGCTGTTTTGCCTATTCCGTGGGCGACTCGTCTGCAAAAAAATACTATTTTAACAAGGGTTATGCGTATTTTTTGTACGTGAACAAAGGGACCAAGGTGTGTGAGATCAGCCTGCCGTCGCTCCTCGTGCGGTGGCCGATCGACGACCGGTTGGTTCAGGCGCTGTTTCAAAAACAGCTATACTATTTTTATACCAGGAAAATCCACTCTACGGCTTCGCCATGAAACGACAAATCATAGCCATGGGCGGCGGCGGCTTCTCGATGGAGCCCGGCAACACGCTGCTCGACCAGTACATACTCGACCAGGCCCGCCGGAAGCGCCCGGCCGTCTGTTTCCTGCCGCACGCCACCGACGCCGCGGAACGGTACGCGTTGAATTTCTTTAACGCCTTTTCCCGGCTCGATTGCCGGCCGTCCTGGCTGTCGCTCTTCACGCCGCCCACCGCGGACCTGGAGACCTATCTATTGGAGCGTGACGTTATCTATGTCGGCGGCGGCAACACCAAAAGCATGCTCGCCCTCTGGCGCGAATGGGGCATCGACGCTATCCTGCGCAAGGCCTACCAGCAAGGCATCGTCCTGGCCGGTATCAGCGCCGGCGCCAACTGCTGGTTCCAGGAATGCAGCACCGACTCCGTCCCCGGCCCGTACACCGTATTGCCCTGCCTGGGTATCGTCAAGGGCAGCTTCTGCCCGCACTACGACGGCGAAGTCGACCGCCGTCCCTCCCTCCACCGTATGCTCAGGGAGAATAAGATCATGTCCGGCTACGCCGCGGATAACAGCGCGGCCGTCCACCTCGTCGATGAGGAGCTTTGGGAGTGCGTGGGGTCCGTGCCCACGGCTCGGGTGTATTCTGTGCGAAAGAGTGGGGCGGAAGTTATTGAGGATGAGTTACCTACAAGATTCCTGGGGAGCTAAAATCGCGTACCTTCGCGGGCGTGAAAACCCCGTCTTTTCCCCCTTCGCCCGTAGAGCCTGATTTGGAGCACCCCTCTTTCCGCGAAGCCCTCGCCTTTTGGTTCAAGCTCGGCTGGATCAGTTTTGGCGGCACCGCCGGCCACATCGCGATCATGCACGACTACCTCGTCGACCGAAAGCAATGGATCAGCAACAGTAAGTTCTTTCACGCGCTCAGCATCTGCATGCTGCTGCCGGGGCCGGAGGCGCAGCAGCTCGCCATTTACGTGGGGTCGCTGCTCCATGGGAAAAAGGGTGGGGTGGTGGCGGGCGTGCTGTTCGTGCTGCCTTCGATGTGTATCCTGCTAGCGCTGTCGATCGTCTATGTATCCTTTGGCGGGGTACCTTGGATGTATGCGCTCTTCGGGGGACTCAAACCCGCGGTGATTGCATTGATCGTCGTGGCGTTGGTCAAGGTGGGGCGGAAGTCGCTGCACTCCGCTTTGCATTATGGCGTGGCTGTTTTAGCGTTTGTTTGCATATTTTTCTTCAACGTACCGCTGCCGCTGATTATACTGGGGACGCTGGCGATCGGTTTTTTCTCGCGTCGATCCCTGCCCGGCGAAACTTCCGAGCCCGTTGCGGCCGAGCCCTTTTCCTGGCGGGCGTTCTTCCTGCTGGCCCTCGTTTTTGCGGTGCTCTGGGCTGCGCCCCTGGCGCTGTTCTATGTCTCGGGCGACTTCACCTTCTGGCGCGGGCTCGTCCTCTTCTTTACCCAGGCCGCCCTCTTCACCATCGGCGGCTCGTATACGGTGTTGCCGTATGTCGCGCAATTCGCCGTCCTGAAATTCGGCTGGTTATCCCGCGCCCAAATGGTCGACGGCTTCGCCCTGGCCGAAACCACGCCGGGGCCTCTGATCATCGTGGTGGGTTTTGTCGGGTTCATGGCGGGGTACAACCACTTCCACGCCTCTGTGCTGCTGGGCAGTATCGCCCTGGTCGCAACGACGTACTACACTTTTTTACCCTGTTTCTTTTACATCTTCGCCGGCGCGCCGCTGATCGACCGGTCGCACAGCAGCAAGGCCCTCAGCGGAATCCTGGGACTCGTCGCCGCCGCCGTCGTCGGGGTCATCCTGAACCTGACGATTTTCCTCGGCCGGGACGTGCTGTTGCCCGGCGGACATTTCGATGGGTTTGCTTTCGCGTGGATTCTCTTGTCGCTGGGGCTTGTTCTTTGGGGGAGGATGAACGTGGTATATTTGATCTTGATCAGCCTCGGGGTAGGACTGGCGCGATACCTCGTCTAGGCGGGAACGTACGTACTGATCGTCTCCAGGTGGCCAACGGCGACCGACCTGATCAATTTTAGCTTTTTGCGCGTCTTGAAAATCCTCATGCCCTCACCGAGGGCCACCGGGATGACGAAAAGGTGGTACTCGTCGACGAGGTCGAGCTCGATGAGGTTGCTGACGAACCCGGCGCCGCCATAGACGAGGAGGTCCTTGCCGGTTTCGGCTTTCAGGGCGCGGACCGTGGTGGCCAGGTCGCCGCCCGCGACTTCGACGTTTCGACCGGGGATGGCGGTTTGGGTGCGGCTAAAAACGATCTTGCGCATACGGACCATGCGTCCGGCCAGTGGTTGTTCGGGGTCGCCGGCGACGACGTTTTCCCAGTGATCGATAAAGTCGCGGGCCATCTTACGCCCCATCAGGATGGTGTCGCAGGTATCGGCCAGGTCGATGACGGGCTGTTGTCCGGAGCCGGTGTGTACCCACTCTGATTCGCCGTTGGGGCCGGCGATAAAGCCGTCGAGGCTTATATGGACTTGGAGCTTTAGTTTCCGCATATGTGTTATTGGGCATGCGACCCGGATTTTAGGCGGGCGACCCGGCGGGTCTGTAAGTCAGCCGCACGGCGTCCTCGCCGACGGCGCGGGTATCGATGAGATCGAGCGGCGGGCGGGCGGCGGCAAAATAAGGCTTGCCGGAGCCCAGCACGTAAGGCCGGAAGTAAAGCCGGTATTCGTCGATAAGACCGAGCCTGGTAAGCTCGCCCGCGAGCGTCGGGCCGGCGACGTCGATCTCGCCATCCATGTCGGCTTTGATCCGCCGGACGAATCCGCCCAGGTCTTCGTGCAAGAGCGTCGCGTTGGGCCCGACGCTCTTGAGCGTGCGCGAAAACACCCACTTGGGTTTCGAGCGCCATGCCGCGGCAAAGTCGTGCTCTAATGCCTTCCAATCGGGCTGGTCTTCGTCCCAATACTGCATGATGTCATACATGAGGCGTCCGTAGAGGATCCCGGCTAACCCACGGACGTGATCGTTGAAATGACGATGCAGCCCGACACCGGGCGGCGTCAGCCCACCCTGTGCGTCGGCTACGTACCCATCGAGCGACTGCATCATGCCAAACACCAGTTTTGCCATAGCTATTTTATTGGTACCATACAGAGAACCGAAGCGCCGACATACTCCTCGACACCCATGGTGCCGGGATCGACGCCGGGCGCGTCGACCAGTTGTTTAAAGGCCCGGCCGATGGACGGGATGTCTTCCATAAAATTCTGTACCTCCAGACCGATGTATTCGCCTTTTTGGAGGGTGTAGGGCTCGGCGCCCAGCTTTTCGGCCTCGCCGGCAAAACGTTCTTCCACCGCCGCCTTGTAGACCATGCTGCCCTTGCCGTCGGGCCACGAGAGACCGAACAGCCGCCTTCCCACAGGGTCGGGGACCGTGGAATGAAGCTGCTGGAAGGCCATCGCCACCCCTTGCGGGAAGGAGTCGGCGGTGACGCAGCAGAGGCGGATTTCACGGGGAAAAGTATATGTTTTCATGGCTATACCTTTTCAACGGTAAAGCTAGTGCAATACCCGGGTAAAAAAAGGGGGTGAAAGGGTCATTCCTGGGGGGTGTTCGCGACGGGCGCGCGCGCCGGGTGCCCCGGGGCGTTCGCGGCCCGGGCCCGCCTAGAGCTTCACCATCGCCCAGCTCCCCGAGAAAACCTTCCCGTTGCCCTCGTCGATGACCCACGTACCGGTGAAGCTGATTTCGCGGGCGTCGAAAAAGCCGGTGAAGTGGATGTCCTGGGCGGGTCGGTCGGGGAACTTTTTGATAAAGCTGATGAGCTCGCGGTCGACAAAGCCCCAAACGCTCGCCTGGCCGGCGTGGTCTTCGTCCACGCTGGAGCCTTCGAGCTGACCGGACTTGGACCGGAGGGTCAGCTGGAATTCGCGACGGCTGCCGAACAGCGGCGCGCGGAAACCCTGGCCGTATTCGTAGTAGCCTTCCCAAAAGCCCTCCAGGAGCGAGTCCTTGACGTCGGACACAAAGGCAGGGTGGGCGAGCGGCGTACGCAGATAGGCCAGCAACCGGCTGGGGATGGAGTACGTCAGCGTGTGCCCCTCCATCGCCTTGGGGAAACGTTCGAAGCGGTTATGGTGGAACCAGTAGAGGTCGTTGCTCAGCGGGGAGTGCCCCTCCCGGTAATAGCGGTTCACGAGGTCCGCCATCTTGGTAAAGGCCGCGTTGAAAGCCACGGTTTCGGCAATGGGATAGATAAAAACGCACCCCTTGGAGGGGAGCGCGATCATCGACCCGACCTTGCCGATCCACTCCGCGCAATGGTTGGCGAAATCCAGGGCAAAGGCCGCCGCATAGTCCTTGTCCAGGAGCGTGACCACCGTAAAGCCTTCGCCTTCCTGTTCTACCACCTGTATCTTTTCGCGCTGGTCGGCCAGGTTGCCGTAGGCCGTCCAGAGCAGCTCGTCTTCGTCTATGCCCCAGTGATTGATCTCCGACCGTTGCAGGATGTGGAACTGACCCGGCAATTCCAGCGCCAGGGCGGCGTAGAGGTCCGGGATGATGGTTTTGAGCAGGTATCCTTCGATGGGGAAGCGCTCGTAGGTCGAACGGCTGTGCAACCGCACCGTGAGCTTGTCTTTGGCGGCGTCGAAGGACTCCAGCAGCCCCTCCAGCGCCAGTTGGTCCGCCCGGTGAAGGTCGATGCATTCAGCGATCCGGTCGGTCCACAGCGACCGGTCCTCGCACACGAGCTGCTGCACCAGGTGTGTCAGGTTCAACTGCCGCCAGACCGGCGATTCCGCCGGCGTATAGAACAACAACCCTCCATCCAAACGGAAAATAAACTTACTCTTCCGGAAATGCCGCAGCGTCTGCGCCACCACCCAAGTATAGGCCTCCTGGCTGATAACCCCCGTAAGCTCCAGCGGAACGCGGTCGTCGGGCGCCAACCCGGCGGCCTCGGAAGGCGGAGTTTCCGCGGCGGGTGGGGTCCACGGGCGAAAGAAAGAAGTGATTCGATCGAACAGCTTCATAATAGGGTACAAATCGTACTTTGAGGCACCGCGCCCGTTGGCGCTATATCGGTTATGAAGCTAGCAATAATTGGCGACTTTCGGAAGGAAAATGCGACGCACGTGGCCACAAACGAGGCTATTAACCACTCGCTCACGCAGATCGGCGCCTCGCTGGACGTGGAATGGGTGCACACAGCCACAATTCCGACCCGGCTCGCTCAGTTCGCCGACGCGTTCCTGATCGCACCCGGTAGTCCTTACGCCGACATGGCCTCGGCGCTATCCGTTATCCGATATGCCCGCGAAAACGGCATCCCTACATTCGGTACCTGCGGCGGTTTTCAACACATCGTTATCGAATACGCCCGGAATGCGCTCGGGCTTACGGACGCCGACCACGCCGAGTCCAATCCCTACGCGTCCCGCCTCGTCGTCACCCCGCTGACGTGCTCGCTCGTCGGTCAGCGGCTGGACGTAGCCGTCAGACCGGGCTCGCTGGCCCATACGCTTACCGGACCGCGGCTGACGGAAAACTATTACTGCAACTTCGGCCTCAACCCCGACTACCAGGACGCCCTCGATCGCTCCGGTCTCCGCATAGCCGCCACCTCGGACGACGGCGAGGTCCGCATCCTCGAGCTGGCCGGCCACCCCTTTTTTATGGGGACGCTTTTCGTGCCCCAGGCGAGCTCCACGGCGGCGCATCCGCACCCGCTGGTGACGGGCTTCCTGCGCGCTGCGCTGAGACAACGACACCGGTAGCCACGAAGATGCCTTGACAAGCCGCTGTGTAGAAGAAATCGAGAAAAAAATAAAGTGCACATTAGGCGAGATGCAGGTCGTCAACCTGTTAAAGGAGTATGAAACCGGCCCGAACGCGGCCGAGTGCAGATTTATAATTTTGAGGTGGAAAAAGTGCCGACTTTTCTTTGGAATTTTTTCAAAGATTCCGAATCCTTAAAAAAAATCACATTGAAAATTCAGCGTAGAAATAGAGCGCTTTACTTAATAGGCATACTTGAAGTTATCCCTTTTTTAGGCCCTAATACGTCGGATGATATATATCCAGATTTTCCAGTTTTAGATAACGACAAGGCCTACCCTAGAGGGTTACCGGTACGCCAGCCAGTATGGATAAATTGAACCAAAATAGCAGTATATGCGAAGTAAAACGATAGTAATAGGTGTGGGAATCGTGACTAGTCTTTTAATGTTATATATAGCTATTGGATGGCTTCAAGGTCTCAGACAGGTCAGTCGTTATCATCAAGTGGCGCATGTTGAGACTAGTGATACAGTCATTGAGGAGTATATGACACTGTTTTCGCCTAGCATGAAAGAGTACGCTAAACCTGGTGTATCTTATTTGTTGAATGGTAGAAACCCGTTTGGCACATTTGATATAAGAAATAACAACTGCCTAATTATTTCCAAACTTGACGATACAATACACGTATTGTTGACATCCATACTGGCAGTATCCCAAGAAGCCACTGCAGGAACTATGGATAGCGTTTACAATGCCATCGATGAGGGGATTTTTAAGTTGGACCACTTGCCTTTTAATAAGGGGCATATCGAGCATGTTTACTTAGCGGCTGACGGCGATTCGGTCAACAAAGTTATGGTGAATGACTCTACAGTCAGGATTCATTGCCTGGCGAAAACTTTTTCGGTGAAATATCGGTCAAATGGGCCAATAGATATTTATGGAGGCGTCAAATATGACAACCAATTAATGTTGCCAATAGATATCTTTTTTCTAAAGAGAAGATCGGCTCTTTATTTTGCGGTGGTCTCCATTAATGATCGGAATTCATTACAACTGTCCAATCCATTTAAGTGAAGATGTGCCTATGAAGGCGTTCGGGATTCGGGAATAAAATAAACTGATGGGTTCCGACCGGGTTATATATCAGCTATACGATGGGGTCACTATTTCTTCCGCTTATCGCAATAGTTGTGGCTTATTGGTGTGGAGTTAAATAAGTGATTAGCATCTCCACCCGCTGGTGACGGGTTTCCTGCGCACTGCACTAGGCCGGCACGCCGGGTAGCCTTGCGGCCGTGTTACAGATCCCGCTTGTCCAAAAAGACACCCGTGCCGGTCATTTGCACCGGGCCAAAGTAAAGACCATAGTTTTCGCGGACGCCGGCGGCCTTGACGAGGCGCTCGTGGAGGGCGTCCGGTTGCTTGACGCCGTTGACGATGAGCTCGGTGTCGCTGAGCCCGAACCACTCGACGGCTACGGCGTGGTCCAAATACGGTCCTCTATCGAAAAAGGTTAATTCCGGCTTAATGAACTAGCAACCTTTTGGGGATAATCAGCGGTCGGAGGAGGGGGTATTTTCCCCGTTTCTATTAAACTCTGTTTAATTCGGGAGTAAAAATTTTGAGAAGCGGATTTTTTTCTTTTAGATTTATGGCGTCCTAATGTTGGGACGCCTTTTTTCGTCCGCACTCTCCGAAACAGCTTATCACAACCTGACAACCCAACTTGAA
>NZ_DATJIY010000089.1:0-4073 GCF_035492835.1 Dinghuibacter sp. | reverse complement strand
CGGAGCTCCGCAAAACGACTGAAAAAGAGTTCGGGACCCCTCGGTTCGCTGGGACCAGCTCAATGGCGCAGGGCCAATAAGGCGGTGCGAAAGATTTATAACCCGCTAAGGGTAATCCCCAGGGTCCACGGCCGGATCTCCGGCCCCGCCCCCGATTTGAAGAAATTCGTGATGTCGGTCTGGCCGAAGAGCGAAAAGACGCCGTAGCCCACGCGGAACGTGCCGACGACGCGGCCGGGGGTGAAGAGGCGCTTGTCGCGGACCTTTGTCGTATAGTCGGTCAGGCCGTTGATATCGCGGATCATTTTGACCTTGGTTTGGGCGCTGGTCAGCAGACCGGCCTTGATACCGAGGGCAAACTTCCAGGAATGGTTGAGGTTGGTGGGGTTCGAGGCGTAACGGATCTCGGCGGGTAGCTCAATATACGCCATGGTGAGCTTGGACCGGCGGTAATTGTCGGCGGTATCCGCGTAGAAGACGCCACGGGTGGGGTTAGTCAGGTCGATCCGCTCTTTGTTCAGGTAGTAGTTGTCGCTACCGAAACCGAGACCGACGGCCACGCTGAAGCGGGGGTCGTTTTCGGAGTTGAACGCCATCATGAAGTACATGTTCAGGCTCCGTCCAAAGGCTTTGGTGGAGACGCTGTCCTTTTTATTGAGGAAATCGCTGTACCCGAGCTGAAACAGGAAATGGTCGTTGGCATGATCGCCGAGGATGAAGCTGGACTTTTTCTTTGGCTTCACGCTGGCGCCGGAAGCGGTACTGTCCACGGTGGTTTTTTGCGCCATCGTGTGTACTGCGAACATGCTGACGGCCATGACAATCAATAATCTCTTCATACTTGGCATTAAAAAAACAAATGTATTTGTAAACAGGTTAATGAAAGGTTAAATCAAAACCTCTGTATTAACGCAGGGACGCCGTTTTGCTTTCGTCGGCGCGTGCAAAAATAGCTTTTCCTGGTAAATGGCCGCCGATTTCGTAATTTTCTATAAAATAAACCCTATGCGTAAAGGTTGGCTGATCGGACTCGGCCTGATAATCATCCTGGCGGTGGTTTATTTATTTGGCCCACATCCTGCCCATCCGGTTTATGACAAACAGCTGCCCGGGGTACCGTCCGATCCGCAGGCGCTGGAGGGTTATATATCCATGATCGAGGGCCGCCATCATATCAAACCCAACAACGAGGCCAGGATCGTTTGGTTCGACTCCACCCACCGGAAAACCCCCTTCGTGGTGCTCTACCTGCATGGTTTTTCCGCCTGCCAGGAAGAGGGGAACCCCGTTCACCGGGATATGGCTCAAGCCTTTGGATGCAACCTTTACCTGTCGCGACTCGCCGAACATGGAATCGACACCCCTGAAGCGATGGTCAACCTTACGGCGGACGGTCTGTGGAATAGCGCCAAGGAGGCCTACGCGATTGCCAAACAATTGGGGGACAGCGTCATTATCATGGGCACGTCGACCGGGGGTACGCTGGCGCTGCAATTGGCCGCTACCTATCCGGAAGACCCCATCAAGGGTTTGATCCTGATGTCGCCCAATATCGCCATCAACAACCCCGCGGCTTTCCTTCTCAACAACCCCTGGGGGCTGCAGATCGCGCGGATGGTGGTGAACTCGGACTACTATCCCGCCAAAGATACCACCCAGGTATCCCGGCAATACTGGAACGCGCCTTACCGGCTGGAAGCGCTCACGCAACTCGAGGAGCTGCTCGAAACCAAGATGGTCAAATCCACCTTCGAGAACGTCATCCAGCCTACCCTGATGATGTATTACTATCGTGACGCCGTCCACCAGGACTCTACGGTCAAGTTGTCGGCGGCCTGGAAAATGATGGATCAGCTGGGCACCCCGCCACTATACAAACGCCAGGTGGATATTTGGGACGCGGGCGGCCACGTCCTGGGTTGCGGGTTGGTGTCCCGCGACGTACCGGCCGTCGAAGTGGCCGTGGATTCCTTTGCCATAAGGGTCCTGCACCTGACGCCCCTTACGCCTATGGCGCTCGCAAAACCTCCACAGGACAGCACCGCCGTACACTAATCACAGATGCCTTAAATTAGCGCCTACTATGGCGCATCTATTCACCCCTTTTACGCTCCGGTCGCTGACGCTGAAGAACAGGATCGTCGTTTCCCCCATGTGTCAATATTCGGCCGTTGACGGCTATCCGAACGACTGGCACCTCGTCCATCTCGGTTCCCGTGCCGCCGGGGGGCCCGGTCTGTTGTTCGTAGAGGCGACCGCCGTCAGCCCAGAAGGACGCATTACCCCCGACGACCTGGGTTTGTATGACCGCATGCACATCCCGCACTTTAAACGGATAACGCGTTTCATCACCAACGAGCACTGTATCCCGGGCATCCAGCTGGCGCACGCCGGCCGGAAGGCCAGCCGCACCAGTCCATGGAACAAGGACCGGCTGCTGGAGTTCAGCGAAGGCGGGTGGCCCATGGTCTCGTCCTCGGCGACGCCTTTCCGCGAAGGCGAACGTGCGCCCGAAGCCCTGGACGCCGCGGGCATCGGCAAGGTCCGCCGGGATTTCGTGGACGCCGCCAGCCGGGCGTTTGAAGCTGGCTTCAAGGTCATCGAGGTCCACGCCGCCCACGGCTATCTCCTCCACCAATTCCTGTCTCCTCTCTGTAATACGCGACAGGACGAATACGGCGGTTCTTTTGAGAACCGGACCCGCCTCTTAAAGGAAGTGGTCGAAGGTATCCGCGGCGTTTGGCCGCAAGAGCTGCCCCTCTTTGTGCGCATATCCGCGACCGATTGGGACCCCGCTGGCTGGACCCCCGAAGACTCCGTTCTTCTGGCGGGCCAGCTCCGCGACCTGGGCGTCGACCTGGTCGACTGCTCCTCCGGCGGCATCCTTCCCCATATCCGCATCCCCTTGGGTCCCGGCTACCAGGTACCGCTGGCGGCCAAGGTCCGCGCAGAAGCGTCTATCCACACCGGCGCCGTCGGGCTGATCACTACCGCCGTCCAGGCGGAAGAAATCCTGGCGAGTGGCCAGGCCGACCTGATTTTCCTGGCCCGGCAGTTGCTCCGCGACCCGTACTTTCCGTTACACGCTGCGCAGGAGTTGGGCGTAGACGTCCCCTGGCCCGTCCAATACGAACGGGCGAAACCAAAGTAGCGCGGGCAAAGGATCGCCCCCGCCGACTCGAAGCGAGCCAGGGAAAAGAGAAAAAATCGTGAAGAAGGTATAGAAAAAATGCGGGCCGATCCGCGACTTACTCGTCCATGAACTCGCCATCCACCAATTGCAGGATGCGGTTCCCGTAAGTGGCGTTCTTTTCTGAGTGCGTAACCTGGATGATCGTGACCTTTTCTTCCTGATTCAGCTTCTGGAAGAGGTTCATGATTTCGTCGGCTTGTTTGGATTGGAGGTTCCCGGTGGGCTCGTCGGCAAGGATCAGCTGGGGACGGGCGATGAGGGCGCGGGCGATGCCGACCAGTTGCTGCTGACCGCCGGAAAGCTGGGCAGGGAAGAGGTCCTTTTTGGCGACCATGTTGAACCGGTCGAGGATTTCGGCTACCCGGGCCTTGCGTTCGGCCGCCTTTACATTCTGATACATCAGGGGCGTCTCGAGGTTCTCGTAGATCGTGAGGTCGTCGAGGAGGTGGTACGCCTGGAACACGAACCCGATATGGGTCCGGTAAAGCGCGATCCGCTGTTTCTCACTGAGCGTATGCACGGGCGTTTCCATGAAATAATACTCCCCGGCCGTGGGCTCTTCGAGCATGCCGATGATGTTCAAAAGGGTACTCTTACCCGCGCCGGATGGACCCATGATGCTGACGAAATCGCCTTTCTTGATGTCAGCCGTGATGTAGCGCAGGACATAGTTCTTGACGTTGCCGTTGCTGAAATAACGTTCAATGTTCTTGAGTTGGATCATGGCTAGGTTTTGGTTTCTGCCGGTGAATATACTGAATATACGAAAGTGTACCGTGCATTTAGGCGCGCGGTGTCTGGGCCCTGGGGTGGGTGGGTGCCTCTTTTCCCCCGTTTTTGCGAAACGTTTCGCAAAAACGGGGGAAAAGAGGCACCCACC
>NZ_DATJIY010000088.1:0-11917 GCF_035492835.1 Dinghuibacter sp. | reverse complement strand
CAAAACGAGGTAAAAGAGGCACGGCACGCCGCACAGGGGCCTTGCGATACAAGCGCGCAAGGGTATGAGTATTTTTCGCTATATTGCGTTACCAATAATCCTTATGAAAAAGTTCGCTATCCTCTGCGCTTTCATGGCCATCGTCTGCGCCGGCATGTCCCAGTTTCACGTTTTTAAAAAGAAAGAAGCGGTGCAAGACACCACCGGCACAGCCGTCAAAAAGCCCGTCGCCAAAAAGAAAAACAAACACGAAATCCTCCCCCTCCGCTCGTACTATACGCTCACGGGAAAGGTGCGCGATACGTCGAAGGTTTTCCTGTGGATGGCGATACGCGACAGCGTGATCAAGGGCGTGGTGCGGTATGGCAGGGTAGGGGAGAGCCTTTACATGGGCGACAGCCTGGCGATATACGGCACCGTGGAAAAGGACGGCCGGCTGCTGTTTTGCACCTTTAGCAAAGACGGCGACATGTCCAACGGTTTTGCCGGCAAGATCATCGACGACTCGGTATTCCAGGGGCAATGGTTCAGCATGACGTCCAACCTGGCGCACGCGTGCAACCTCTTCCGCATCGATTCGGTGCCGACGGGCGTCGACACCAACCTGGTGACCGAACGCGTCGAAGGGACGTACTCCTATCATCTGGGCGACCTCGGCGCCGCCGGTGGTATCATCATCAAAAAGGAAGCCGCCGGCGTCATCTCCATCGACCTCGGTTGCGCAGGCGGTCCCCCCGACTACGCCTCCGCCATGGTCAAGTCCTCACAAATCCCCTTCGACGGCACCAACGCCGAATACGACTCCCCCGGCCGTCCCGGCTGCAAGCTCCGCATCCGCGTGTTCAAGGACTTCGTCGTCATCGGCTACCTGCACGGCCTCGGGACCTGCGGCTACGGGACCTCCGTGGAGGGCGTCTTCGCGCGGGTCAAATAGGGTCAAATAAACCTTACCCCTTCCCGCGCCAGCCTCCCCAGCACCGGCTCATATATCTCCGGCAGTGTCGGAATATGCAACCCCGTGAGCCGGAGCGACCCCTCGAGGATCAGCATCGCCGCTATCCCCAGCGGCAACCCCACGGTCCGGGCCATCGCCGTGTGCACCGCGTCCTGGCCTTCCAGTATCAGCGTAGCGGTATCGGTTTGCACCTGACCGTCCAACCGGTAGGTGATCTCGTGCATCATCACCACCATGTCGCGGTCGGAAGGCGCCAGCGGTAAATAAGACTCCAGGGCATATTGCAGCACGTCCGCCGCACTGCACAGGCCGCGATTAATAAGCGAAGAGCTGCTCCACCCCAAAAACCGCAACCGTTCATCGGGAGCAGCGCCAAAGCCCCGGTAGAACTCCGCCAGCGAGAGCCCGTCCGTCTGATACGACAACGTCTCATCGGTCAGTCCCAGCTGTATTACCGAGCGCCACCCCGCGCAAAACTCCGGGTGCCGCAGCGTGGTGCGGATAAAAGTAGGTATCGCCGCCAGCCCATACAGCGGCGCATACCCGAGCGAATCCCGGTTGGGATACCAGGCCAGCGGCCCCAAACCGGGCACGGTGACAAGCCGCGAAGGGTCGAACAAATCCGCGTACCCCAGGGCGACCTCGGCGCCATCCTCCCGGTACCGCGCCCCCGCCTTCCCCGCGAGCACGACGTTCCGCGGGTTCCAGCTGATCTTATAGCGCCAGGGATTGTCGTCGCTGGATGGCGCCACGAGACCCCCGCAGTGCGACCGGAAGGCCAGGATCTCCGCCGAAGCGCCCCGCAGCCGGTCCAGCATGCTCATGGCGCTCATGTGATCGATCCCCGGGTCTAGCCCCATCTCACACAGGAACAATATCCCCCGGTCGCGCACCAAAGGCGCCATCGAGCGCATGGCATCGTCCACATAGGACGCGGTCAGCAAATGCCGCCCCTCCGACAGGCAATCCGACGCGATCAGCTGGTGTAGCAGGGGTGGCATCAGCGAAATGACCACTGCCGCGCTCCGCACCAGCGCCAAACGCTCCTCGGCCTGTGACAACACATCCAACCCGACAGCGTGAGCCGAAAAACCATGCGTCTTGGACAACGCCGCCTGGAGGCTGGCGTCCACGACCGTCAGCGCCACCGGTTGACGCACAAGGAAATCGATAAGCCCCGTGGCCGATTTACCGGCTCCGAATAAAACGATGTGAGGAACCCCCTGCGGATGCATTTCCATAGGGGTCAAGGTAGTAATTTTTGATTATCTCCCCATTTCCCAATACTTTTGCGCCCATGAGACAAATAGCTTTCCGTGAGGCATTACGCGAGGCCATGAGTGAAGAGATGCGCCGGGACAATAAGGTATTCCTGATGGGTGAGGAAGTCGCCGAGTACAATGGCGCTTATAAGGTCAGCCAGGGTATGCTGGACGAATTCGGCGCCAAGCGCGTCATCGACACCCCGATCTCCGAGCTGGGTTTTGCCGCCATCGGCGTCGGCGCCGCCCAAAAGGGTCTCCGCCCCATCGTAGAGTTCATGACCTGGAACTTCGCCGCCCTGGCGCTGGACCAGATCCTCAATACCGCTTCCAAGATGCTGGCCATGAGCGGCGGACAGGTGGGTTGTCCCATCGTTTTCCGCGGCCCTAACGGCTCCGCCGGTCAGCTGGGCGCCCAGCACTCCACCGCTTTTGAAAGCTATTACGCCAACATCCCCGGTCTCAAGGTCGTATCGGTTTCCAACCCCTACGACGCCAAGGGCCTCCTCAAAAGCGCCATCCGCGACAACGACCCCGTTATCTTCATGGAGAGCGAAGTCATGTACGGCGACAAGGGCGACGTGCCCGAAGAGGAATACCTCATCCCCATCGGTAAATGCGACGTCAAACGCCAGGGGACGGATGTGACCATCGTTTCCTATAACAAGATGATGAAGGTCGCCCTCGGCGCCGCCGAAGAGCTGGCCAAGGAAGGCGTTTCCGCCGAAGTCATCGACCTGCGCACCATCCGTCCTCTCGACTGGGAGACCATCCTGGAGTCCGTCAAAAAGACCAACCGCCTGGTGATCGTCGAAGAGCAATGGCCGATGTGCTCGGTTTCCTCCGAGATCGCCTACCGTATCCAGAAGGAAGGCTTCGACTACCTCGACGCCCCGGTCCGCCGCATCACCAGCGCCGACGCCCCCATGCACTACGCCCCGAACCTCGTGGCGATGTACCTGCCGGACGTGACCCGCACGGTGAAGCTCGTCAAGGAAGTCATGTATCAGGTTAAATAAGTTGAAAACTCAGTATATTTGAAAGCCCGACGCTAGCGTCGGGTTTTTTATTTTGCGCCCATGAGAAAAGCCCTACTGCTGATGACGCTGATCGGCGCCACAGCCCACGCTCAATATACGCCGAGCCAAGCCAACCTCGACGCCCGCCGCTGGTTCGACAGCGCCCGTTTCGGCATGTTCATCCACTGGGGCGCCTTCAGCGTCCTGGGCGACGGCGAATGGGTGATGAACAACCGCAACATCAAGGTCGCGGACTACCAGCGCCTGCAAAAGATATTCGACCCCGTTTACTTCGACGCGCACGAGTGGGTCAGCCTTGCCAAAGCCGCGGGGATGCAGTACATCACCCTCATCACCCGCCACCACGACGGCTTTAGCGACTGGGACACCAGGGCGTCGGACTGGAAGATCACCAATACCCCGTGGGGCAAGGACGCGGTCAGGATGATCGCGGACGAGTGCCACAAACAGGGTATCAAGCTCTTTGTCTACTACTCCCTGCTCGACTGGTCGCGCACCGACTACCCTTACGAAACGGGCCGCACCGGTCAGGGCACCGGCCGTACGGAAAAATCAAACTACGCCCACTACCTCCAGTTCATGAAGGACCAGCTCACCGAGCTCCTCACCAACTACGGCGAAATAGCCGGCGTGTGGTTTGACGGTTACTGGGACCAGACCGCTCCCGAAGGCGCGAAAGACCGGACGTCAAAAATCGACTGGAAGCTCGACGAGATTTACGCCCTTATCCACCGGCTCCAGCCCCGGGCGCTGATCGGCAACAACCACCATATGACGCCCTTCCCCGGTGAGGACTTCCAGATGTTCGAGCAGGACCTCCCCGGCGAAAACAAGTCTGGCCTGGACTTCCAGCCGATCTCCAGGCTCCCGCTGGAGTCCTGCGTCACCATGAACGACAGCTGGGGTTTCAACATCACCGACGACAAATACAAAAGCTCCAAGGAGCTCGTCACCCTGCTGGTCCGCGCGGCCGGCTACGGCGCGAACCTGCTCCTCAACATCGGGCCCCTGCCCAACGGTCTCATCCAACCGGAGTTCCAGGAGCGGCTGACCCAAATGGGCGCCTTCCTGAAAGTGTACGGCCCCACGATCTACGGCACCAAGGGCGGTTTCCTTCGTCCGCAGCCGTGGGGCGCGATGACCCAAAAGGGCAATCACGTCTATATCCACATCCTGGGTGCGCTCCCGGATACCATCCCCTTCACCGGGAAGATAAAAACCGTGAAGGAATTCGCGACCGGTACAAACGTACCCTACGAATACAAAGACGGCCATATCGCCATACACCCCGCCCGGATCGACCCGATGGACGAGGTCGTCGACGTGGAGCTAAAATAACGCCGTATGGAGGACGCCTGTATCACCGTCAAGGAACTGCGGGGACTCCTCTGGGAGGAGCTCGGACCCGTATTTGTCCAGGCGGGATACAAGGGCTCCAAGACTGCCGGTACGTTTACGCGTAAGAAAGGGAAGGACTCCGTAATGTTCTTCTGGGACTTCTCCGCCTACTGGCCGATCAGGCAGGAGTTCCGGTTCAAGGTCGTCGTCAATATCGGCGAGATAAAGACGTTCCTGGAAAAAACCTATCAGATCAGCCACCTGACGGAAGAGCCGCCCGCTGCGTTGTTGCTGGCGGAAGGCCACTTCGCCGGCGCAGGTAACCATTACCGTCACGAAGTCAGAACAGCCGACGAGGCCCGAAATGCCTTTCGCCAAACCGCGTCGATCCTGACGGAAGCCGCCCTCCCCCGGATGGCCGACGTCTCGACCCTGACCGGCTTCCAGCGGCACTACCTGAACAACCCCATCGAGATCGCCGAAAACCTGGATCACTATCCCCTTTTCGAGTCGGCCCTGGCCGCCGCCTACCTGAAGGGCGCGGACTGCTACCTGGACGTAGCCGACTACCTGCGGCAGGCCCTCGACAAGGAAAAGACCGCCGGAAACCCTTTCCGGCGGCATTACGAGGTGATCCAGCGCATCGACGCTTACATGGCCAGGAAGCCCTAGGCCCCCGCCGCTACGAGCGAGCGCCCGTATTCTTCGAGGTTGGCCCAGGTCTGCTCGTTGGGCGGCAAATTCCGGCGGCGAGACGTACCTTTAGTCCATGACCCGGGCTAACTACTTGATATTGGCTTTGTTGATAAGCGCGCGAGCCACCGCGCAACAACCAGATTCGGCTAAGCAACTGAAAGACGTCATCATCAACGGTTTCGCCGGCGGCCAACGCCTGTCGACCACCCCTTCCGCCGTCGGCTATATCACCCAGGAAGACCTCCAGCGCACCGCCGGCGCCTCCCTGCTCCCCGCGGTCAATACCATCCCCGGCGTCCGGATGGAAGAGCGCTCCCCGCAAAGCTTCCGCCTGTCGATCCGGGGCAGCCTGCTCCGCTCCCCCTTTGGCGTCCGCAACGTCAAGGTCTACTGGGACGACATGCCCCTCACCGACGCCGGCGGCAACACCTATGTCAACGTCCTGGACATGAACACCTTTCAAAGCATCGAGGTGCTCAAGGGCCCTGGCGGGAGCATGTACGGCGCCAACACCGGCGGCGTCGTGCTCTTCCAGTCCGACACCAGCACCGGCAGCCGCGTCCAGCTCCGCGGCGGCTCCTACAACCAATGGGGCGAGGACGCGATGTGGCAGGCCCGCACCCATAACGCCTTTAACGCGCTCTTCCAAAGCCACAACCAATCCGACGGATACCGCGACCACAGCGCCTCCCACCGCGACACCTACCAGGACTGGGGACACATACGGGTCAACAAGAACGACCAGCTCGACTGGTTCGCCCTTTACACCGACCTTTTTTACCAGACCCCCGGCGGTCTGACGATCCAGCAGCTTTTCCAGAACCCCAGGGCCGCGCGCCCCAGCACGCCGACCATCCCGGGCGCCGCGGCAGCCAGGGCGGCGATCTACGCACAAACCTGGTTTACCGGCGTAACCAACCGGTACACGGCCAACAACTGGACGAACACCACGACCGTGCTCGTCTCCGGCACCCACTTCGACAACCCCTTCCTAACGGACTACGAACAACGAAAAGAACTGACGCTGGAAGCCCTGACCCGCTGGATCTACGACAAAAAAGACTGGCGCGTCGTCCTGGGCGCCGAATACCAGTACACCCGCTCCAAAATCCACGACTGGGGCAACACCGACGGAAGCCCCGACACCACCCAGACCAACGACAACCTGCAGGCGTACCAGCTCCTGCCCTATGCGCAGGCCGAATGGCGGCGTAACAACTGGCTGCTGCTGGCCGGCACGAGCATCAACACCTTCACCTACCATTATATCCCAATATACCCGGCGAACGCGGAGCAAACCATAAACCTCCATGCTCAGGTCCTCCCAAGACTATCCCTCCAATACCAGCTCATCCCCGGCAACCTGAGTATCTACGCCACCGCCAGCCGCGGTTACTCCCCCCCGACCATAGCCGAAATCTTCCCCGGCACCTCGCTGTTCTACAACAACCTCCAACCCGAGGAAGGCTGGAACTATGAGCTGGGTATAAAGTCCTACCTGTGCGACAACCGCCTCCAAACGACGATCGCCCTCTACGATTTCCGCCTCCGCCACACCATCACCCCCCGGTATGACAGCGCCGGTCACGCCTACTACGTCAACGCCGGCAACACCAACCAGGAGGGTCTCGAAGCCCAAATCACCTGGTTTGGAAAAACGGTACGCCTATTCGCCAGCTACGCCCTCCAGGACTACCATTTCACCAGCTACACCGAAGGCACAACCAGCTATTCCGGCCACCCCCTCACCGGCGTCCCCCGCAACGTCCTGGTCATCGGCGGCGACCTAACGATAAAAGGGTTCACCCTGAACGTCACCAACACCTACACCGACAAGCTCCCCGTCGACGACGCCAGCGACGCCTGGGCCGGCTCCTACGACGAGCTCCAGGCCAAGCTAAGCTGGACCCATAAGCACCTCACCGTCCACATCGGCATCGACAACGCCCTCAACCAGCTCTACAGCCTCGGCAACGACCTCAACGCCGCCGGCGGCCGCTATTTTAACACCGCCCCAGGCCGGAACGTCTTCGCGGGCTGTTCGCTGAGAATCCCCTAATTTTACCCCATGTCCAGCATACTGATCATAGACGACGAGAAAGCCATCCGAAAAACGCTCAGCGAGATCCTGTCCTACGAAGGATACAAGATCGACGACGCGGAAAACGGAGAGGAAGGGTTAAAGAAGTTTTCTGAAAAAACATATGACGTCGTCCTGTGCGACATCAAGATGCCCAAGATCGACGGCATGGAGTTCCTGGAAAAGGCCAAGACCGTCAACCCGGACGTGCCCATCATCATGATCTCGGGCCACGGGACGATCGAGACGGCCGTCGAGGCCGTCAAAAAAGGCGCCTTCGACTACGTCTCCAAACCCCCCGACCTGAACCGGCTGCTCATCACCATCCGCAACGCCATGGACCGCCAGACCCTCGTCACCGAGACCAGGGCGCTCAAAAAGAAGGTCAAGCGCACCCAGGACATGATCGGCACCTCGGAAGGCATCCTCCGGATCAAGGATACGATCGAAAAGGTCGCTCCCACCGACGCGCGCGTGCTGATCACCGGGGAAAACGGCGTCGGAAAGGAGCTGGTAGCCCGCTGGATACACGAAAAGAGCAACCGCGCGGAGGGCCCGCTGGTGGAGGTCAACTGCGCCGCCATCCCGAGCGAGCTCATCGAAAGCGAGCTCTTCGGTCACGAAAAGGGCTCCTTTACCTCCGCCATTAAACAACGCATCGGGAAATTCGAACAGGCCACCGGCGGCACCCTTTTCCTCGACGAGATCGGCGACATGAGCCTGTCCGCGCAGGCCAAGGTGCTCCGCGCCCTCCAGGAGGGTAAGATCACCCGCGTCGGCGCCGACAAGGACATCAACGTGGACGTCCGTGTCATCGCGGCCACCAACAAGGACCTGATGCAGGAAGTCGACGCGAAGACCTTCCGGCTCGACCTTTACCACCGCCTGAGCGTGATCCTCATCCACGTCGCCTCCCTCAACGAGCGCAAGGAAGACATACCGGAGCTGGCCGATTTTTTCCTCGGGGAAATAGCCTCCGACTACAACCAGCCCAAGAAGGCCATCGACGCCGGCGCCATCGAGGCGCTCAAGAGCTACAACTGGACGGGCAACATCCGTGAATTGCGGAACGTCGTCGAGCGCCTGGTCATCCTGAGCGGCAAGACCATCACCGAAGGGGACGTGCACAATTACGTCTTCCCCGGATGACCATGATCCCCGTATACTGTATCAGCGGATTGGGCGCCGACAAGCGGGTCTTCGAGCACCTCGTGCTGCCCGGCGCAGAGATGATCCACCTGCCCTGGATACCGCCGGAGCGCCATGAATCGCTCCCCGCCTACGCCGCCCGCATGGCCGCGGCCATCCACCACCCCGAACCCATCCTCATGGGCCTGTCCTTCGGGGGCATCATGTCCATCGAGATCGCCAAGCTCATACCGGTCCGCCGTATCTGGCTCCTGTCCACCGTCAAGCAGCGCAGCGAAATGCCCGGGTACATGCGTTTTGGGAAGTACCTGCCGCTTCACAAGCTGGCCCTGCTGTTCAACCCCCACCGCTGGATGGGCCCCCTGGAAAACTACAACCTGGGCGTCGAGAACCAGGAGGAAATAGACCTCGTGACGGCCTACCGGAACGCGGTAAGCCCCGGGTACCTGAACTGGGCCATCAACGCCCTGATCAACTGGGACGCCCCCGCGCCCCCCGGCAATACCTTTCACATCCACGGCGGCAAGGACCGTATCTTCCCCGTCGGCCTGGCCCACCCGGACGTGGTCATCGCCGGGGCCGGCCACTTCATGGTCCATAACCGGGCGGCCGAGGTAAGCCGTTTATTATTAGACGACTTGCGATAAAGTGTTACTTTTGGCAACTCCAAACGACAAATGACAGCATGGGAACAGTATTATTTATTCTTGGATTGATCGGATCGTTGATTGGCCTGTACGGGACCTTCCGGAAGGCCGGGGTGGAAGCGTGGAAGGGACTCGTTCCCTACTACAACACCTGGATCATGGTCGGGCTCATGCAGAAAAAGAAGGTTTGGTTCTGGCTCCAGTTCATCCCCGTCGTCGGTCAGTTCATCACGATCGCGCTGGTCATCGACTGGGTCAAGCACTTCGGCCGGTATACGCTGATCGAGCACGCCCTCGTGGTTTTTGTGCCCTTCCTGTACCTGCCCTACGTCGGTTTTAGCAAGGATATCAAGTATATCGGCCCCGAAAAGGTCAAGCTTTACAAGAAGTCCGTCGCCCGGGAATGGATCGACGCCGCCGTTTTCGCCGTCGTCGCGGCCACCATCATCCGCACCTTTGTCTTCGAGGCCTATGTCATCCCGACGCCCTCGATGGAAAAGACCCTCCTGGTGAACGACTTCCTCTTCGTGAGCAAGTTCAGCTACGGGCCCCGGATACCCGAAACCCCGCTGTCTTTCCCCTTTGTACACAATACCATGCCCGTCACTAACGGGAAGTCCTACCTGGAATGGGTCAAGTGGCCCTATATCCGCTGGTTCGCCCGGCCGGTGGAAAGAAAGGACGTCGTGGTCTTCAACTTCCCGGTAGGCGACACCGTGATCGACCTGCCCGAATACGGCTCCGTCGTCACGTACTATTCCGCCGTCCGCCAGAAGGGCAGGGACGCGATCCTGAACGACCCGGACAACTATCCGCTGATCATCCGCCCCGTCGACAAACAGGAGAACTTCATCAAGCGTTGCACCGGTATCGCCGGCGACACGCTCAGCGTGGTCCACGGCCACGTCGTCATCAACAGCGTGGACCAGGGCCTGCCCCCCGAATCGGAGATGTTCTACCACATCACCACCAACGGGAAGCCCATTTCCCCCGACTTCGTAGAATCCAACCTCCGCATCGACCTCGAAAGCGACACCGCGATCGGCAACACCAACGGCGGGAACTATAGCTCCGACGGCAGCACCAACTACCTCATCAACCTCACCCCGGACATGGTCGACCAGGTAAAACACCTGCCCAACGTCGTCTCCGTCCAGCTCAACGAGGAGACGCAGGATTCCACCGACCTCTTCCCCTACGACCGCGCGCACTTCCACTTCTACCGCGACAACTACGGCCCCATCTGGATACCCGCCAGGGGCGCGACCCTGACGCTGACCCCCGAGAACATATCATTATATCGCAGAGCGATCTCCGTCTACGAGAAGAACGATCTGGAAGAGAAAAACGGCAAGTTTATCATCAACGGCGTCGAGACCAACCAATACACGTTTAAGATGAACTACTACTGGATGATGGGGGACAACCGCCACAATTCCCTGGACTCCCGTTACTGGGGCTTTGTCCCCGAGGACCACGTGGTCGGCCGGGCTTCCATGATCTGGATGAGCTATGGCACGGGCGGCCTGCGCTGGAAACGCGTGATGCGCATGATACACTAAGCGCCTCCCCCGGTATGCGGCACGAGCACCTACATATCGACTACCAGGTCTACGCCACCGCCGCGGACCTCCCGCCGGACGACGCCGCCCTGCTGCGCGAGGCACAGTCCGCGACCGCGCTGTCCTACGCCCCCTATTCCAACTTCCACGTCGGCGCCGCCGCCCGCATGGCCTCCGGCGCCATCGTCCGCGGCGCCAACCAGGAGAACGCCTCCTATCCCGTCGGCATCTGCGCCGAACGCACCCTCCTGTCCGTCGCCGCCACCCTCCACCCCGGCGAAACCATCGACACCCTCGCCGTCACCGCCGCCGAAATCCACGAGCCCATCAGCCCCTGCGGCCTCTGCCGCCAGTCCATGCTGGAGTTCCAAAACCGGACCGGCCGCCCCTTCCGCCTGATCATGGGCGGCGCCACCGGCCCCGTCTACGTCCTCGAGGACGCCCGCGCGCTGCTGCCGCTCGCCTTTACCAACGAGGACCTGCGGCGATGATACGGATACTCATTCTCTCGCTGCTGGCCTCCGCTGCCCACGCGCAGGACACCCTCACCGCCCGCGTCACCCACACCGTCAATGGCGCACTGCCGCCGGTCATGGGCCGTGTCGCCCCCGACACCTATATCCAATACGGCTCCGCCACGCTGGTCCCCGGCACGAACAGCATCGGCGGCGCCGACTGGGACGAGCTCCTCTTTATCAAAAAAGGTATCGCCACCATCGCCAACGGAAAACGCCTCGGCCCCGGCGGCGTCTACCTGATCCAGGCCGGCTCGGGCGCCGGGATCGCCAACGACGGCCAGGAATCCCTGGAGCTCGACTATATCCATATAAGGACAACGGACCGCAACGGACAAGCCGGCCACGACACATCCCTGAACTGGGCCGACCTCCCCGTCAAAACCACCGCCAAAGGCGAGACCCGTCAAATCCTCACCTCGACCTCCGCCCACTTCCAAAAGATCGACCTCCACGCCACCACCCTCAACCCCGGCGAAACCAGCCACCCACCGCACGTCCACCCGGAAGCAGAAATCATCCTGGTCCGCGAGGGCGACGTGGAAGAGCTCATCGACGGAAAACCCTATCCCGCAAAAGGGGGCGACCTGGTGCTCCTCACACCCGGCTCGCCCCACAATATCCGGAACACGGGCACGACGCCCGCGGTCTATTACGCGCTACAGTGGCGCTA
>NZ_DATJIY010000087.1:0-8256 GCF_035492835.1 Dinghuibacter sp. | reverse complement strand
CTTCGACATGGTGGTGCCGCTGGCGGCGGAGCACAAGGATACGTCAACCGACTCCTGGCCGAGCAACGGTGTCTTTACATACCTGCTGTTGCGGCAGGGGACGGACCCCCATTTGCTGGAGCGGCAGCTCCCCGCCTTTATTGATAAATACATGGGACCGGTGATGAGGGCGCATGGGACGCATTTCACGCTCGAGATGACGCCCATGCGCAAGGTCTATTTCGAACCGAACTACTTCGACCCCGTCCGTCATGGGGACAAGACGGTCGTGTTCGTTTTTATTTCGATCGCCGCGCTGATATTGTTGATCGCGTGTATCAATTTCACCAACCTGTCGACGCTCCGGGCGGTAGAGCGCTCAAAGGAAGTCGGGCTCCGGAAGGTGCTGGGAGCGCTGCGCGCGCACCTGATAAGGCAATTTATAGGGGAGTCGCTGTTGCTGGCTTTTGTGTCCTGCGTCTTGTCGGTTTGCTTGCTCATGATTTTGATGCCGGTCTATAATGACTTGCTGGACCGCACAATCGTCGTGTCCTGGATGACGCCGGTGATGTACCTGTTCCTCCTGGGGGTCATCGTGGCGGTAGGCTTTATCGCGGGCAGCTACCCGGCCTTTGTGCTGTCGGCTTTTAAACCCATCGAGTCGCTCAAGGGCAAGCTCCGGCTGGGCAAAAGCGGGTCGTTTTTCCGCCAGGCGCTGGTGGTGGTCCAGTTTTCGATTTCGGTTTTCCTGGTCATCGGGACGCTGGTCATGATGCACCAGATGTACTATGTGCAGCATGCCAACGTGGGGTACAACAAGGACCAGACACTGGTGATCAATATCGACAACAACGATATCTATAATCACCGGGTACAGTTCAAAAAGGCGCTGGAAGGCGTCGCCGGCGTGGAGTCCGTCTCGATGATGTCCGGGGAACCGGGGGGCTTTTTCGATGGCTACAGCTTCAAGGTCGAGGGACACGCGGAGCAATTCTTTTCCGGCCGCACCGAATTCTCGGACTTCCAGATCGTGCCCACATTGGGTCTGAAGGTCATCGCGGGACGAGACTTCTCGGCTGCGTTCGGGACCGATTCCACAGGCGCGGTAATCCTCAACCGGGCGGCCGCAACCGAATTCGGGTTCACTCCCGAAACCGCGGTCGGTCATTGGGTCTTCAACACCATCTATAACGAGCAGCGCCGCGTCGTCGGGGTGGTCGAGGACTTCAATTTCTCGTCGCTCAAGGAAAAGATGGAGCCGCTCGTGATAACGCCCGGTCAGGACAACCGGGTCATCCTGGTCCGGCTCAATCCCGGTTCCGCGGCCCGCGGGCTGGCGCTCGCGGAGAAGGCTTATAAGGAAGCCGCTCCCGGTTATCCCTTCGAATACCACTTCCTCGACAAGGAGTTCGACGCCCTTTACCGCGCCGACCGGCGCCAGCAGAGCCTGTTGAGCGTCTTTTCGGGGCTCTCGATCTTTATCGCCTGTCTGGGGTTATTCGGCCTGGCGTCCTTTACCGCGGCCAAGCGCCTCAAGGAAATCGGCGTCCGGAAGGTGCTCGGGTCGTCCGTTGGGAACATCGTGTTCCTCCTGGTCGGGGACCTGTTGCGCCCGATCCTGCTGGGCGTGGTGATCGCGGTTCCCATCGGGTACTACATCATGAGCCAATGGCTGCAGAACTTCGCGTACCGGACGGCTCTGTCCTGGTGGGTCTTTGCGCTGGCCTCGGTGTTGACGATGGTGATCGCGCTGGCGACGATCGGGGCGAAAGCGCTGAAGGCGGCGATGGCGAGTCCGGTGAAGAGTTTACGGGCGGAGTGAGGAGTTTGATTATCTTTAGCCGATGAAAACGACCTTACTTGCTGGCGTGGCCCTGTCGCTGCTGGCGGCTTCATGTACGTCGCGGGCGCCGCTGAAGGGCACCTGGCGGCTGATCTCGGGGACGACGATCACCAAGGGGGTGTCGGTGGTGACCGACTATACGAAGGGGCAAAAGTTCATCAAGATCGTCGGCGATACGCACTTCTCGTTTTTAAGGCACGACCTCAACCCGGCCAAGGATTCGTCGAGCCATTTCGATGGAGGGGGCGGGCGGTATACATTGACGGGGGACAAGTATACGGAGTATCTCGATTTTTATACCGACCATAATTGGGAAGGGAAGTCGTTTGACTTTACGGTATCTTTTGTGGGCGATACGCTGATCCAGCGCGGGAGGGAAACGAATGCGGCGGAAGGGATTGACAGGGAAATCATAGAAAAGTATGTTAAGGAAACAGAGTAAGGTTTTATTGATCGGGTTGGGGATATTGGCGGCGTTTGATCTACTCGTCGAAATACCGTTTCTGAAAGCAGCCTTGAGTGAGGATACCGTGATGTGGCTGACATTGTTAGTTTACTTTGGCATCGCCTATGAGGGCGCCCGCCGTGGCGGGGTCAGATGGGCATTGCGGTTCGTCGTCGTAGCCTGCATATTCGATTGGCTGTTTACGCCGGGGATTGAGTGGGTGTTAAGGACGGCGACAGCGCCCTTTAACGCGGCCGACTGGGCGCTGGCCCTGGCGCTTATATACCTGCCGTATTCGGTGGTGGCTGGCCTGCTGGCGGCGCTAGTCGTACGGTTGTCGGTTAAAAAGACGGAGTAGCGTTGTATTTATTCCGGTACTCGTTTGGCGTCATACCGGTGACTTTTTTGAAGACGTCCCGGAAGGTCTTGGCGTCGGAGTAACCCACTTCATACATCACGTCATAGATCGATTTACGGCCGATCTCAAGCTGCTTCTTGGTGGCCTCTATCTTGACCCGCTGGATGTATTCCACCACCGTGTTCCGGGTGGCCTTTTTGAAGCGGCGCTCGAAGGTCCGGCGGCTGATGTTGACGGTTCCGGCTATGCGATCGACGCTGAGGTTATCCGCGAAGCTCCGTTCGATGAACTCCTGGGCCCGTTTGATGGGTTCGTCGTCGTGGTTCTTCTGACCGGCGAAGATAATAAACCGGGACTGGTCGGTCCGGTCCAGGTCGATGACGAAGAATTTGGCCGTGTAGATGGCGATTTCCCGGTTGGTATATTTTTCCACGAGGAACAACAACAGGTTCCAGTAGGCGTTGTTCCCACCGCTGGAATACAAACCCAGGTTATGGGTGATCACCTTTTCATCCACCAGGTCCACGTCTGGATAGTAGTACCGGAACTCATTGGCGTAGGCCCAGTGGGTGGTACACTGCCGCTCCCGGAGCAGACCGGTAAAAGCCAGCAGGAACGCGCCCACGCAAAAGCTGGCGACTTCCGCCCCCCTTTCCTTGTACATGTCGATGATCCAGGGTGCGTAGTCCCGGTTGAGGTAGGTGGAGGCGAGCGCATCGCCGGTCATGGAAGGGATGATCACGAGATCGGTCCGCTCGATGTCCCCGATCAGCGTATCGGGTCTTACGGTCACCAGTCCCCCGTTTAGTTTGATTTCTTTGTCCACGCCCACCAGCCGGACGTGAAAAAGGGGCTCTTTGCCCTGGCGCGCCAGCTGGTCGTTGACGATCGAAAATACATAGCTGGCGTCGGCGATGGAGGCCAGGACCGCGTTTTTCAACACCAGAATCGAGACGTCGATCATAGTTGAAAGTACAACATTTTGTCGCAAACACCCCCTGCGAATGTCGGTTTTTGGGACCACCGGTAGTGTGTCCCGGAGGTATCTTTGTCCCATGTTAAACGTCAATCCTTATCTGAATTTCCCCGGCACCACCGAAGAGGCGATGAATTTCTACAAGTCCGTTTTTGGCGGCGAGTTCACGGCCTTTGCGCGCTTCAGCGACAGCCCCGGTCACGAGAAGATGCCGAAGGCGGAGCAGAACATGATCATGCACGCCGCGCTGCCTCTCGGTAACGGGCACACGCTCATGGCCACGGACGCGCTGGAGTCGATGGGACAGGACCTGGTCACCGGTAACAATTATTATATCAACCTGGCGACGGAAAGCGAGGAAGAGACCAACCGCCTGTTCAAGGGGTTGTCGGCCGGGGGCAAAATCGAAATGCCGCTCAACCGGACCTTTTGGGGCGCCTACGCCGGTATGTGCCGGGACCGCTACGGGGTGCAGTGGATGCTGAACTATGATTTATCGTCATGACCTAAATTCCAAGTAATATGGCACGTGTTTCAACCTATCTGAATTTCGCCCGCGAGACCGAAGAGGCGTTCAAATTCTACCAGACCGTTTTCGGCGGCGAGCTCACCGGTATCATGCGCTTCGGGGAAATGCCCGCCGCGCCCGGCATGCCGCCCATAGCCGACGCCGACAAAAACCTCCTCGTCCACATCTCGCTGGAGATATTGGGCGGCCACGTCCTCATGGGCACGGATGCCCCGTCTTCCATGGGCTTCCAGCTGAATTTCGGGAACAATTCCCACATCAACCTCGAACCCGATACGCGGGCGGAGGCCGACCGGATGTTTGCGGCGCTCTCCGCGGGCGGCGCGGTGTCGATGCCGCTGGCGGATATGTTCTGGGGGGCCTATTTCGGGTCGTGTACGGATAAGTATGGGGTACAGTGGATGGTGAATACGATGGGGAAATGATAGTGTCTGACGCCATCGGATCGGTCTCGACCGAGTTTCTCGTTCCTGCTGATGCTAGTTGCATTTTTACGCTGGCGCATGGGGCCGGCGCCGGCATGAACCATTCGTTCATGGTGGCGCTGGCTTCTGCTTTGGCTGATGCCGGCATTGGCACGCTCCGGTTCAACTTCCCCTTCAAAGAGCACGGCAAAGCGCGGGCCGACACGCCGGCGGTGGCGCATGCCACCATTGCGGCGGCCATCGATCATGCTTTGGCCTCCTACCCTGGCCTGCCGCTCTTTGCCGCGGGAAAGTCTTTTGGGGGGCGGATGACGTCGCAATACCTGGCGTTGAATAGCCGGCCGGAGGTGCGCGGGATCGTATTCTACGGGTTCCCGTTGCACCCCGCGGGGAAGCCGTCGGTCGAGCGGGCGACGCATCTGCGTGACGTTCGCGTACCGATGCTGTTCTTGCAGGGCACCAGGGACGAGCTCGCCACGTGGGATTTGATTTCTTCCGTTTGCGCATCGCTGCCGCTGGCTACGCTGGTCAGGATCGAGGGGGCGGATCATGCGTTCAAGGCGGGGAAGACCGACGTGATCGCGCTGCTCGTCCGCGCGACGGAGGATTGGGTCGGGAAGATAATGTCTTAGCGCGCCTTTTGGCGAAGGCACAGCCCGTTACCGGCGGGGTCCTTGAACCAGGCAAAGCGTCCCCAGGGCTGGTCGTCGATGTCGCCGACGTCGATGCCTTTTTGGCGCAGCTGTCGCACTTCCATTTCGATGTCCGCCGTCTCGATGATGATCCCGTGGAACTTCATCAGGGCGATGGTTACCGGCTGGCCGGGGAGCGCCATTTGTAACCAGGTTTGACCCTGATCGGCGGGCGCCTCGGCGATGATATCAAAACCCAGCTGCAGGTAAAATTGCCGTGCTTGGGGCTGGTCGGTGACCGGGAGGATGATGATGTCGATGTTTGTCATGGACCAAAACTATGATGGTTTTCCGTTGTCGGAGACCGGGTATCGCGACAATATGGCCAGGCGATTGCGTCTGGCAAATCCGCTAAATTCAGGCTATGAAACACGTTACGATCCTGGCCTTGGAGGACGCTGCCCTCAACTGCGTCGACAGCAGCTACCAGGTCATTACCCGGATCAACGACTTTCTGCGGTACCAGGGCAAGCCGCCTTTTTATACCGTGGAGGTCGCCGGATGTACTTCGTTCGGTCATGGGTTGTACAGCATCAACCCTGCGCGGCCATTGGAAGAAATTTCAAGCACCGATGTGGTGATCGTGCCTATCACGTGCGGGGCTTTCCCTGTAACGGTCGAGGCCAACCGGAAATTCATACCCTGGATTTCTTCCCGTCACCATGAGGGCGCGGAGATCGTTAGCTGTTGCGTGGGGTCCTTCTTCCTGGCCTCCACGGGGCTGCTGGACGACCGACAGTGCGCCATCCACTGGGCGGCCCGGCAGGAATTCCAGTCCATGTATCCGCGGGTCCGGTTGGTCGACGACCGGTTGATCACCGATGAAAACGGCATCTATACTTGCGGTGGCGCCTATTCCTTCCTGAACCTGCTCCTCTACCTGATTGAAAAGCACCTTGGACGGGACATGTCCATTCTGGCCGCCAAGATGTTCGAAATCGATATCGACCGCAAGAGCCAGAACCCGTTCGTTATTTTCATGGGCCAGAAAGGGCATGGCGATGAAGGCGTGCTGTCCGCGCAGCTCTTCATCGAGCGGAACTATACCGAAAGGATCGACGTATCGCAGGTCTGTACGCTGGCCGGCGTCGGGCGGCGGACCCTTGAAAGACGGTTCAAGGGATGCACCGGCAATACGATCGTCGAATACATACAAAGGGTCAAGGTCGAGGCCGCCAAAAAGGAGCTCGAGTCCAGCCGTAAAACGATCAACGAGATCGTGTATTCCCTGGGATACGATGATACCGATACCTTCCGCGGGCTTTTTAAGCGGATTACGGGTTTGTCGCCCTTGGATTACCGGCGGAAATATGCGTAGGGTTCCCGTGTGGTGCTCCGCGTGGCGTCCGGCGTCCCCACGACCCGTTATAGTGCGGCTTCTTTGTTATACTTGCCGCGGTATTCGAGCGGCGACATCCCGGTGATCTTGCGGAAGAGCTCGCGAAAGGCTTTCGGGTCGGCATAGCCGACTTCATACATGATCTCGTTGATCGTTTTACGGCTGGACTCGAGCTCCTTTTTGGCGGACTCGATCTTGACGCGTTGTGCGTACTCCACCGGGGTATTCCCCGTAGCCTTGATAAACCGGCGGTCGAAATTGCGCCGGCCGATGGCGAATCTGGACGATATTTCCTCAACCGAGATCTTTTCAGTAAGCGAATTCTCGATGTATTGCTGCGCTTCCGCCACCATTTTGTCGCCATGGAGCTTCTGACCGGTGAAGATGGCAAAGTCCGATTGACTGTTCCGGTCTATTTCTATCTGTAAGGTCTTGGCGCAGTAGATGGCTGTCTGGCGGTCATAATATTTCTCTATCAGGTAGACGAGCAGGTTCAGGAACGAATAGGCGCCGCCATTCGTATAGATGCCGTTCTCGTCGGTGATCAACTGGTCGGCTTTTAGCGTTACCTGAGGGAACTGCTGCTTGAACCTTTCGGCGTGCGCCCAATGGGTGGAGCAATTCCGTCCGTCGAGCAGGTGGGTGGACGCCAGCAGGAAGGCGCCGGAGCAGACGCTGGCTACTTCGGCGCCGCGCTTATACTGCGTGGTGATCCAATCGAGGAGCTGTTGCTCGGCGATCATCGTTTGGTTGCGGGCGGGATCCGAAGAGGGAATGAGGATAAGGTCCGTTTTGGCGATAGCCGTAAGGCTCTTTTGTGGCTTTACCGCAAACATGCCGCCGTACAGCTCCTCGGACTCGGCCGTGCCGGCCAGCTCGACGGTAAAGAGGGCTTCCTTGCCGTTCCTCCTGCGGTACGCGTTGGCGGAGTTGAATATCTCGAAAGCACCGGTGATACAGCTGATGGTGCTGAAGTCGGATTTTCCTGCGGGATATATAATGGTTAGATGCTTCATGGCACAAAATTATAAAATTCCTTCGTCCAAATCCCCCCGCTATATTGTCTAATGGACACCCCTCCGGTGTATGATTTGGTCAATACCTTTGGGTCATAAAACTAAATTAGTCATGAAAATCAAAGACAAAGTAGTGCTCATCACCGGGGCCAACCGGGGGATCGGGCGGGCCCTGGTACTCGAAGCGCTGCGGAGGGGGGCTTCGACGGTGTACGCCGGTATGCGCGCTCCTGTCGCCTTCGCGGACAAGCGCGTAATATCCCTTGCGCTCGACATCACCGACCCGGCACAGGTCAGTGACGCGGCTTTGACGATCGGCTCGCTGGATGTGCTGATCAACAACGCGGGCGTCGCTTACTATGACGACCTGAGCGACAGCGCCATGCTGGACAAACACCTTGCCGTCAACCTATACGGCCCGCACCGCGTCACCCAGGCCTTTTTGCCCCTTTTAAAGAAATCCCACGGCGCCATCGTGAACAACCTTTCCATGGTCGCGCTGGCGCCGTTTATGCCTATCGCCTCGTATTCGGTTTCCAAGGCAGCGGCATTTTCGATGACCCAGTCGCTGCGCGCTTTCCTGGCCGGTGACGGCGTCAGCGTCCATGCCGTGATGACCGGTCCGATAGACACGGACATGAACCGGGGTCTCGA